>CBFCZX010000031.1:0-13756 GCA_965602765.1 uncultured Atribacterota bacterium
ATTGAGCTTCCCTGTATGGCATTGTGAAATTTTTTAGTAATAGCAAAAAAGTCCGGATTCCCGTGAAGAATCCTCCATCCTGCGTATATACCAAGCTCATTCATCAAAATAACCAATGATTCTAATATTTCTGCTACACCACCGCCCTGTGCAGTAGAATTGATGTTCAAGATATTCCGGGTGGTAAGATTGATGGCCTTCTTAAATAAATCAGCAAAAGCTTTATCACCTATAATTTCTCTATAATCATCAATATCATGCATACAATATTCCTCCTTTTTTGCTTATGCCAGCTATGCTGTTCTAAAAATTTTTATCATAGCATCCAAGTTTAAATTATCACTCGGGGCTATCCCTTTTAACATATTTTTTATTATATCAAGGGTCAGGGAAGAAAAAAAGTCTTTTTCGGATTTTCCCTTGACCTTCCTTTTTAAAAATTCTGAAAAGACAAACAAGCCTGATGTTTCAAAAGTTGCAAGAGCGCCGGTTTGTTCTATGCTCTTTAATTTACTCTTTTCTCTTAAGAAAATAAAAAACCGGAATAATGAATCCATCTTTATTCCTAAAACATTTTCGGTATGTTCATGAGGTTTTGACGAATGCCAATATCTAATAAAATGATCTAATAAACAAATCAGCTCCGATTCTTTTTTTCCTTCAAAAATCCATAGCGGAAGGTAATAATCTGGCTTTATTATCTGTACATCTTTATGTTTATAGAAAATATTCTGATCGTTATATTTTATTGATTCAACAGGAAGCCGAATGGAAGTGGTTTGAAAATGTTCATGTGCTTCAATGGAAGCTCCTGCTAATCCATTATAAATAATTCTAAACTCACCGGTAGTTTTATTTAAAAAATCTATCATAATTGAAAAGATTTTTTTTCGGTATTTCTGGGGACGGTGTTGCTGATGAAAAACAGTAAAATGATTATCGGAAATGGAAGCAAAGTTGGCACCAATATAAAACGGTTCTTCGTCCAGTTTCAAAGGAAGGACAATTTCTTTTGGATTTTGCAAATCAATGTTCTTTTTACATAAATAACAAGCTTTTCCTTTTTTATCTCTATTAATTAGTGCGTCTTTATCAACATGTTCTTTAATAATTCCTCTCTCGATTAGTATTTTATGATTTTTTCTCAGGGCACGTTCAGGATTCCATTGAATTAAAAAACGAATTTGAGTATCCGTATCATAGAAAGACTTTTGGTTTTTGGATTTAAAATAATTTGCAGGATCCGAAAGAATAAATCCGGTTTTAAGTTGTTGTAGATAAACGATTTTTAGAACCAAGTCTAAACTGTATTTCTCCAAAAGAAATTGAAGATTCTTCATTAATTGCTCTTTTTGCAAAAATGAACCAAATACAATTTTTTTGCAAAGAGATGAATCTTTCGAGTCTACTTCTATTAATTGGTTTGAAAATAAATCCGGGGGTATTTTTTTCATATTAAACTCTTTTTAAATATTATTACCACATTCCATCTTGGAAAATTCCGGTTTAATCTTATTAGTCGTAAATAAAGATGATAGAGAATTTTCTTGACATGTTTGAAAGTGTTTAATATTATTTTAACAGGCATGTCAAATAAGAATAAAGATTTTAAAAATACAAAAAGTTTGAGGCGACGAATGAAAAAAAACAATCTGAAAGCCATGATATTTCAACTGAATGAAAACAATCAATCTGAACTCCGTTATCAACAATTTGTCCAATTTATAAAACGTTTCAATCGGTCAGATATAAAAATTGGACTGATTTTACCAAATCCAACAAAGAATTTTTCCAATGAGAAAACAGATCCATTACTGAAAGCAGCTGAAAATCTTGGAATTTTACCTTCAGAAACAATGGTTTTTCTTTCTCAGCCTGATTTTATTCAAAAAGCCAGAAATAATGGTTTTGCATTGATTGCAGGTTGGAATTCAACCATAAAAGAGGATAAAATTTTATTTCAAAAGGGCGCAGATATTCTTATTAAAAATATTGACCTTCTGAATTCTGAATGGATCGATGATTGGTTCAACTATCACCCGCCTCACCTTTACGAGTCTATAAAATATTTTCCGGTTGAGACAAAAGGACTCTTTATTAATCCGAACTATCTTTATACCGGAACTGAAGCAATGAGAAAAAAGGATAAACCAGTCTTTTTTTTCGATTATGATGGCACATTGACCCCTATTGCACAAAGACCGGATATGGCAAAATTGGATTCCGCAATCAGAAATAACCTCCTTCAGTTATCTAAAAAATACCATGTAGCTCTGGTTAGCGGGAGGGAAAAAGAAGATCTATTTAAGCAGGTAAATATTCCCGATATTTTTTATGCGGGTAATCACGGATTAGACATCAGCGGTCCAGGTATCTCAATGACCTTTCCTGAAATAGAAAAATACCTTCCGATAATAGAAAATATTACCCTTCTATTAGAGCAGACATTGTCTACGTTCCCCGGTATTATTTTAGAAAAAAAAGGCATGAGTGTAGCTGTACATTACAGGATGACACCGGAGAAAAATCTTCCAGAATTAAAATCCATACTTAAAAATACCATGAAAGGACGATTGAAATATATTCGTGTATTAAAAGGAAAGAAAGTGTTTGAATTTTTACCCAATATTGGATGGAATAAGGGAAAAGCAATCACTTGGATAATGAACGCTTTAGGACTTTCGTGGGCTGAGCACGGAGTATTTTACCTGGGTGATGATACAACAGATGAAGATGCCTTTCGTGTATTGCGCACCAGGGGAATTGGCATTTTAATTTCCGAAAAAACGAGAAAATCTTCCGCAGATTTTCGATTGTCCTCACCTGAAGAAGTAAAAAAATGGATACAAAGCTTTCTATATTGAAATATATACTTCTACGATAATTTTATTTTTTTGATAATTCTCTTAAAAAAGCCCTGACTTCCGTAGAAGAGTTAATATTATACTTTGATTGAGAGGAACCTGCACCGACTTTTATAGAGTAAGCGGCATCCGGCAAAGTGGCAAAGGTATCTTCGTCTGACCAGTCATCTCCTATCGCCATAATAAAATCCCAATCCTTTTGGGATATCCATTGATAAGCCGTTATACCTTTATTGATGCCCATGGGTTTAATTTCTATGACTTTCCTCCCATGAAGCACTTCCAGGTTTAAATTAGAAGTTAGATGTAAAAGGGCATCTCTTAACTCTAAAGCCCTTATCTTTCCAAAAGAAGGATTGGTTTTAATGTAGTGCCACACCAGGGAATATTCTTTTTCTTCAATAAATGAGCCGGGAGTTCTATCAACATAAAGCTGTAACAAAGGTTTGATTTGCTGTTTCCATTCTTTTTTAAAAGGTTCTGCTGTCTCCCATATTCTATTATTTTTTCTTAACAAAGCACCATGCTCGGCAATCAATCCGACATGAATATCCTTAAACCATTTTTCAAGAATTTCTTTTCCCCTGCCGCTAACAATGACTACCTGATTTTTTTTATCCTGGATTAATTGTTGAATTGTATTTAGAACATCTTTCCCCGGCTTAATCGTTTTAAATTTATATTCAATGTTTACAAGTGTGCCGTCATAATCTAATAGAAAAAGTCTATTTTTACTCCTTTGATAGTCTTTTATGATTTGTAAGCGTTTTTTGGGTGTGAATATTTTGGCAGAAAATTCTTCCTGTTTTTCTTTTACTTGTATCAAGGATTTTTTAAAATCATCCGCCCATTTTTTTACATCGTAATTTTTTAATCTTTTTTGCATGATTTTATTTCTCTTAATCTGTTTCGCTTCAGACATATGTAAAGCATATTTCAGTGCCCAGGATATTTCTAATCCATTATTAGGATTCACAATAAGAGCTTCACCCAATTCATGGGCCGCTCCGGCCATTTCACTTAATATCAAAACACCTTTGGCATTGTCTTTGCTGGCAATAAATTCTTTTGCTACTAAATTCATTCCGTCTTTTAAAGGTGTAATCAAAGCAATATCCGCAATATGATATAGGGCAGATAGTTCCGAAAAGGGGAGAGAACGAAATAGATACCAGATAGGAACCCACCCTATGCTTCCGTATTTTCCGTTAATTTTTCCAATAAGCTCATCGATTTGATGCTTAAGATGCTGATACTGTTCGACTCTGGTGCGAGATGGAACTGCAAGCATAATCAGGGTTACTTTCTCGAAATATTCCGGATTTTCCTGTAAGAAAATTTCATACGCCTTTAGACGTTCCACTATTCCTTTTGTATAATCCATTCGGTCAATGGAAAGAATAATTTTTCTTCTGCCTATCTGCTTTCTTATCTTTTCAACTTCTCGTTGGGTATCAGTATTCTGAATGGCCATAGAAAATCGCTCATAATCAATTCCCATAGGAAAAGAATCCACTTTTAACATGCGATTTTGATAATTAATATATCCCATATTTTGTTCATCACCCAGAAGCCGCAACTCAGAGTCTAAAAAATTCCGTACATAATCATAGGTATGAAAACCGATAAGGTCAGCACCTAAAATTCCTTTGAGTATCTCACTCCTCCATGGAAGCTGTCGATAAATTTCTTGAGGCGGGAAAGGAATATGCAGAAAGAAGCCAATCGTTAAATTTGGTATTCTCTGCCTCAACAACATCGGAAGAAGCATCAATTGATAATCATGAATCCAAATGATATCATCTGGTTTTATAATAGCTAAGATAGTTTGGCAAAATATTTTATTCACCTTTTTATATTCATCCCAAAGCACATTATCATAGATGGTATATTGGGTAAAAGAGTGAAATAAAGACCAGATAGTTTTATTACAAAAACCGTCATAATATGATTCAATTTGTGATTGGGATAAAAATACCGGATAGTTCTTTAATCTTTCAAGCTGGGCAATGATATCTTGCATATTGTCTTTGCTCATTTCATCCCGAGCTATTCCCGACCAACCAATCCAAAGACAATCGTGGTTCTGGTGAAAAGATGATATACCGGTCGCTAATCCTCCCACGCTTGGAACAAAATTAATCTTTCCTTCGCTTTTACTGGCAGTTACCGGAAGGCGATTAGAAACAATTAATATTCTGGCCATTTTCATGTTCACCCCTTTATTTTAAAAGTTCCCTTTGCCGTTTTTCATCGATGGAAATATTTTTTCTAGCTATTAACAGTCTCTTTATTACTATATCATAATCATATGAATCTAGGGAAGTAAAATGCTTTCAAAACTTTGAACCAGCCATAGAACTATAATACTTTACATAATAATTTAATCGCTATTAACAACAAACAAACTTCTATTCCAAATCTAAAATTCTTTAATCAATATTTTAGTCTTTCGTAAGCGTAAAGTGAAAAATTACTCAAAATGATTATGTATAAAACCAATAATGAAAGAATTAAGAGATTTATTAGAGATAAGCATGCAATGCATATTGGAGAACCATGCGTTGGGTATTAAAAAAGGAAGCATTCATGGCAACACAATGCCGCATAACATTAATCCATTTTCCACGATTCTTATAATAAGTCGGAATGACTATATTTTGCAATTTATCATATAAAGAAGCCGCATCTTCCTGATCACTATTTTCAATATCGGGTGCTGACCCAATGGACCACCCGGTAAATCCTTCAATACAACCTTCAATCCACCATCCATCTAAAATACTCAAACTGGGGATGCCATTATGAGCTGCTTTCATCCCTGAAGTACCTGATGCCTCTTGGGGTTTCTTTGGGGTATTCAGCCATAGATCCACCCCCGAAACCATTTTCTTGGCTAAATTTATATTGTAATTTTCCAGATAAATGACCTCAATTTCTCCTCGAAGTTGCTGGGAAACCTGAATAATCTTTTGAATTAATTTCTTGCCTGGGTCATCTTTAGGATGGGCTTTACCCGAAAAGACCAGCTGGATTTTTCCATGCTTTCTGGAAATATCTACCAGCCTATTGATATCATAAAAGATTAAATCTGCCCGTTTGTAGGCTGTCGCCCTCCTGGCAAAACCAATAGTCAAAACTTCCGGATCCAATTGTACCCCTGTTTCTTGAAAGATACTATCAATCAGTATTTTTTTCGCCTCCTGATGAGCTTGCCATACTTCCATATCCGGTATACTCAAGGCATAACGCAAACTAAAGGAATCATTTCTCCATCCTGGAATATAGCGATCATAGAGTTTTTGAAAATGAAGACATACCCAGGTAGCCGAATGAATCCCATTGGTAATTGAATCAATATGGTATCCGGGAAACATCTCCTGGGAAACATCTCCGTGTCTTTTAGCAACACCATTGATATAATGACTTAGGTTTAGGGCTAGAGCAGTCATGTTCAACCGTTCTTTTCCGCCAAGTTCTTTTAATAAAGAAATAGGGATAGGGCTTCTCAAAACTTTTTCCACCAGTTCATAAGAAAATTGATCCATACCTGCCGGTACCGGGGTATGTGTGGTAAAGATACATAATTTTTTGACCTTTTCGATAATACTGTTGCTCCATTTTTCCTGCTGATTATTGTAATGATCGAGTAATTCCAAGGTCAGTAAACTGGCATGTCCTTCATTCATATGATATTTAGAGATATTGTTATATCCCTGCGCTCTAAGCATCCTCACACCACCAATTCCCAATACAATTTCCTGGGCAAGCCGGTATCTTCTATCACCGCCATACAAGAAATCAGAAAGACTTCGGTCATAAACACTATTTTCCGGTAAATCAGTATCCAAAAAAAAGACGGGGATACAATAATTATCCAAGCCTTTTATACAAAAAATCCAAGCCTGGACCCATACTTTTCTCCCCTCAATTTCAATTAAAATCTTATTGGGCAACAATTCCATATAATCTTGAGGATTCCATTCTTCAGGTAATTCCTGCTGAATCCCTTCTTTCCCCACTTTTTGACACAGATATCCTTTTTTATAAAGCAGGGTGACTCCAACCAGAGGAACTGCTAAGTCAGCAGAAGATTGAATCATATCGCCGGCTAAAACCCCCAATCCACCACTATAAGTAGGAATTCTGGCATCAACACAGATCTCCATGGAAAAATAAGCAATTTTTTTATCACTTTTTATAATTTCAAGTGGTTGAAAAACATTTCCTTCGTTAGTTTCCATAAGTACTCCTTCCAGACTTTAAAGATGATTGATAATCTTATGAGTCTATATATAATTTTAGTTTTAAGCTAACATTTATACAGATAAATTCAGGAATGTCTTGACTTACTCTTTTTCTTTCTAACCTCTTTCGAGAATTCACTTTTCTTTGATGGTTAAAAATAGTAAAGGCAATGCATTTCCTTGATATGTTTTGTGTGAAATGGTAACATACAAAAAAAGGATTTGCAAATTCATTATGAAAATCAGATGAATTTTTAAAAAATAGGAGGTTAGAAAAGAAATGGCAAAAAAATACAAGCATATCGATATCAGTCAAGAAGCTCCATCAATACAACATTATTTTTATTTAAACAATGGAAAAAAACTAAAAAATATTGCTGAATTAATGGAAAGTTTAAAAGATATGGACCAGGATTTATTTTCTTTTCATGTAAATGAGCAGCATAATGATTTTGCCAGCTGGATTCGCGATGTATTCGGGGAAAAGGAGCTGGCTCGCCGAATAAGTCAGACCCGTTATTCAGCTACTATGTTAAAATCAATTGAAAAATATATCCAAAAATAAAAGAGAGGATTCTTCTTATTTATTACCTTAATAAAAATTCAAAAAATAGGTTGGTCATTGAGCATGTCCAACCTGAAATTGATGGTGGTTACTTTCCTATCAAAAGAATTATCGGGGAAAAAGTGAAGGTCACAGCGGATATCTTTGCTGATGGCCATGATCAGATCAGAGCCGCTCTTCTGTTTCGAAAACAAGGCGAAGAAAAATGGCTACTTTCTCCAATGAATTTCCTGGGAAATGACCGGTGGTCTGGTGAATTCACAGTCGAAGAAATCGGAATCTACGAGTACACTATCGAAGGGTGGATCGATCATTTAATAACCTGGCTGAAAGATATCCAAAAAAGATTTCAGGCACAGGAAAAAATTAAAGTTGACCTCTTAAGCGGTTTTCCTCTCTTGGAAAGATTAGCCCGACAAATAACCTCAAAGGAAGAAAGGTACATTCACAAACTGATTACCAAGTTAAAAGAAGAAGAAGATTCCGAAAAATTAATAGCCATTCTCCAAGACAAAATACTGACAGCAATCATCGAAGAAAATCCTTTAAAAAATCATAAAACCCGCTATTTCAAAGAATTAAAGGTAATGGTTGACCGAAAAAAAGCTTTATTCAGTGCCTGGTATGAACTCTTTCCCCGTTCCTGTTCACCGGCAATAAACCAGCATGGTACTTTTTTGGATTGCGAAAAAATCCTGCCTGATATTGCCAATCTGGGTTTTGACATTCTATATTTCCCCCCGATTCATCCCATTGGAAAGACTCACCGTAAGGGGAAGAATAATGCCATAACTACCCAAAAAGAAGACCCGGGAAGCCCCTGGGCAATTGGAGATGAAACAGGCGGCCATATGGCTATTCATCCCCAATTGGGAAACCTAAATGATCTACATCGATTGATCAAAAAAGCAAAAGGATATGGTATTGAAATAGCTCTGGATCTGGCTTTTCAATGTTCCCGGGATCATCCTTATATTAAAACCCATCCAGAATGGTTTAGATGGCGGATTGACGGAACCATCCAGTATGCTGAAAATCCTCCGAAAAAATATGAGGATATCGTACCCTTTGATTTTGAAACAGGTCACTGGCAAGAACTATGGCAAGAACTTAAAAAAATTACCCTTTATTGGATAGAACAAGGGGTTAAAATCTTTCGCGTCGATAATCCTCATACTAAACCTTTTCTATTTTGGAAATGGCTGATCAGCCAGATTAAAGAAAAATATCCGGAAGTTATCTTTCTATCGGAATCCTTTACCAGGCCCAAAGTAATGCATCGTCTGGCGAAAATCGGTTTTACCCAATCTTATACTTATTTTACCTGGAGAAATACCAAATATGAATTAACGGAATATCTGAATGAGCTGACCAATACCGAGGTTAAAGAATATTTTCGGCCCAATTTTTGGCCCAACACTCCGGACATCCTACCTGAATACCTACAATTAGGAAATCGGTCGGCTTTTTTTATTCGGTTCATTTTAGCTGCCACCCTATCTTCCAATTACGGAATTTATGGACCTCCCTATGAAAGGTTTATCAATCAGGCTATTTCCGGAAAAGAAGAATATCTAAATTCGGAGAAATATGAAATAAAACAATGGAAAAATGAAGATATCAAGGAGGGCACCCGTGATTTTATTTCCCGAATCAATCAAATCAGACGGGAAAATTCTGCTTTACAGATGACCAACAACCTCAAATTTTATCATGTTGATAATGATAATCTGCTTTATTTTGGTAAATTTATTGAAGATCTTTCTAATATTCTTTTAGTTGTTATTAATCTGGATCCTCATTACACCCAGTCCGGATGGATTCAGGTACCACTATCCGAAATGGGTATTGAACCTGACCAACCCTTTCTGGCCCATGACCTATTGGGAGGCGGTCAATATATCTGGCAGGGTGAATACAATTACGTGGAACTAAATCCGAATATCCTTCCTGCTCATATCCTTACAATCAAAAAAAAACTTAAGAAAGAAACTGATTTTGATTATTTCATGTAAAGAGGAGCATGACACATGACTACCCAAGAAACTTATCTAGAAACCCCATTATGGTACAAAGATGCCATTATCTATGAACTTCACGTTAAAACATTTTATGATAAAAACGAAGATGGAATAGGCGATTTTCAAGGATTAAGTGAAAAGTTAGATTACCTGGATAATCTGGGAATTAACACTATCTGGTTACTTCCTTTTTTCCCGTCTCCCTTAAAGGATGACGGATACGATATTGCTGATTATTTCAATATCCATCCCAATTATGGTAATTTACGCGATTTCAAGAATTTTTTAAAAGAAGCACATCGACGGGAGATGAAAGTGGTCATAGAATTGGTCTTAAACCATACCTCTGACCAGCATATCTGGTTTCAACGGGCAAGAAAGGAAGGTCCTAATTCCAGATGGGGAAAGTTTTATGTCTGGAGTGAAACCCCGGATAAATACCAGGAGGCACGAATTATTTTTAAAGATTTCGAATCCTCCAACTGGACCAGAGACCCGATATCTGGCTATTATTACTGGCATCGTTTCTATTCTCATCAGCCCGATTTAAATTATGATAATCCGGAGGTCCAGGAAGCCATGCTGAAAGTGATTGATTTCTGGATGAAAATGGGAGTTGACGGAATTCGTTTGGATGCAGTTCCCTATCTATTTGAGCGAGAAGGTACCAATTGTGAAAATCTAGCGGAATCATTGGAATTCTTAAAAAAATTTCGTTCCCATATAGATAAGCATTACCAAAACAGGATGATACTGGCAGAAGCGAATCAATGGCCGGAAGATGCCATCCAATATTTCGGTCAAGGAGACGCCTGCCATATGGCTTTTCACTTTCCGTTAATGCCCCGCATGTTTATGGCCCTAAAAATGGAGGATCGATTTCCCATTATTGATATTTTAGAACAAACACCATCAATTCCGGAAAACTGTCAGTGGGCTCTCTTTTTAAGAAACCACGATGAATTGACCCTGGAAATGGTCACTGACGAGGAAAGAGACTATATGTATCGAGTTTACGCCCGGGATACTACCGCCAGAATTAATTTGGGTATTCGCCGACGGCTTGCTCCTCTATTGGATAATCACCGCAGAAAAATGGAAATTATGAATATACTTCTTTTTTCTCTACCGGGAACCCCGACCATCTATTATGGTGACGAAATTGCCATGGGAGACAACCATTTCCTGGGAGACCGGGATGGGGTAAGGACGCCCATGCACTGGAGCACAGACCGTAATGCCGGTTTTTCTCGAACTAATGCCCAAAGACTCTATCTCCCGGTCATCATCGATCCGGAATACCATTATGAAACCGTAAACGTGGAAAACCAGGAGAGAAATCATACATCATTTCTTTGGTGGATGAAAAGAGTGATCGATATGCGAAAAAAATATAAAGCCTTCGGTAGAGGGGAAATTGAATTTCTTCATCCGGAAAATTACAAGATTCTATCTTTTATTCGTCGATATCAAGATGAAATTATCCTGGTAGTGGTCAATCTATCCCGATTTTCCCAGGTAGTTGAATTGGATTTAGCCCAATATGCCGGATATCATCCGGTAGAAATTTTCAGTAAAAATCAATTTCCGGTCATCAAGGAAATCCCTTACATTTTGACCATGGGATTTCATGATTATTTCTGGTTTTCCCTCCAAAAAGAAGATGATCAGGGAACGACTAAAAAAAGAGAACAAATCCCGGTCCTAAGCACCCAAGCCAATTGGCTAAACCTTTTTAATGGTAAAACCGCCCAACTGTTGGAAAGCACGATTATCCCCTTTTTCTTAAAAGAACAGCGCTGGTTTGGTAAAAAATCACAAAGAATAAGAAAAGTTAATATCACAGAAAAAATACCGATAAGAAATACGAATAGCACTTCTTTGTTGCTTTTTCTAAAAGTTAATTATACCGAAGGATTAGAAGAGCATTACCTCCTTCCTCTTTCTTTTCTGGAAAAGGCAAAAGCGGAATACCTCCAACGTGAAATGCCGCAATCCGTTTTATTTAAAGTTCATTCTGATAACCAGGATGGCATTGTCTGTGATGCAGTCCATGATACTGCATTTCATCAAACATTGATCCAGCTTATTGCTAGAAAACGAATGGTTAGATGCGAGAAAGGAACAATTCGAGCTTATCCCGGTAAATATTTCCGAAAATTAAGAAGAAAGACATTGACCTTTGAAAATTCCAGATTACTGGGTGTTGAACAGAGTAATTCCTCAATCATTTATGAAAAAGATGCCGTTCTTAAATTATTCCGCAAGCTGGATGAAGGAATTAATCCTGATTTAGAGGTGGGGAAATACTTGACTGAAGAAGCCAATTATGCCAACATTCCTGCCTTCTCCGGAGCAATCGAATTTCAGAAAAATGATCACTCAGTAATTACCCTTGGTATTTTATATCCATTTATCCAAAGTGTAGGAAATGGCTGGACTTATTCACAAGATGCCCTGGGACGTTACTACGAAAGGGCTCTTTCTAAAATAGGAGAATTGGATAAGATACCATCTCTCCCGGATTCCCTTTTTGATAGATTAGAGCAAGATATGCCGGAAATATTTCAGGAGCTAATCGGCACTCCCTATATTGAGATGATCCGCCTTTTAGGTAAAAGAACGGCAGAACTTCACCTGGCATTAGCCCAACCCAGTGAAAATCAGGATTTTAGACCAGAATCCTTTTCTACCCTTTATCAACGTGCCCTTTATCAATCTATCCAGACTTTAATTAAAAGAACATTTCATGATTTAAGAAAAAATGCCAGACAGCTTCCGGAAGATCTTCAAGATGAACTGACACAAATATTGACAAACGAAACCCGAATATTACAGTATTGCAAAATGTTTCTTTCTGAAAAAATAAAAGGGATGAAAACCAGAATCCATGGAGATTATCATCTTGGACAGGTCCTTTATACCGGAAACGATTTCTATATTATTGATTTTGAAGGCGAACCAGCCCGGCCACTTGGGGAAAGAAGATTAAAACGTTGTCCCTTGAAAGACGTTGCCGGAATGCTCCGTTCTTTTCATTATGCTGCTTTTGCTCCCTTGATACAGCAAGATACTTCAGGAGATTATAAAACACTGGAACCATGGGCAAATCTATGGACCCACTACATCAGTAAAATATTTTTAAAAGCATATCTGGAACAATTTCAAGACAATTCATTCTTGCCCGAAAAAAAGGAACAGTTATCTCAATTACTAAAAGTCTATCTTCTGGAAAAGGCGGTTTATGAAATAGGTTATGAGATGAATCACCGACCCAATTGGCTGCCAATCCCATTTAAAGGCATTTTATATGAATTAGGAGGGATTAATGAAGAAAAATAAATCACATCAGATGGAATATTTTACCTTATTTAGTAAAGATGACATTTATCTACATCAAGAAGGAACCCATTACCGATTATATGAAAAATTAGGAGCACATCTGATAAAATCCAAAGAGAAAGAGGGCGTTTACTTTGCTATATGGGCCCCCAATGCCCAATCAGTTGCTGTTATCGGAGATTTTAATCAGTGGCAATCCAATTCCCATTTGTTAAAGCAAATACATTACGGCAGCGGCATATGGGAAGGATTCATTTCCGAAATTGAAAAGGGAATGCGTTATAAATTCCACATAAAATCACGGCATAAGAGTTACCAAGTTGATAAAGGTGATCCTTTTGCCTTTTACTGGGAAAAACCACCTAAAACGGCATCAATCATATGGGACTTAGGTTATCACTGGCAAGACCAATCCTGGATGAGTCATCGAAAAGAACATATGAGTTTAAACCGGCCTTTTTCGGTCTATGAAGTACATTTAGGTTCCTGGCGACAACAACTTGATTCGACCAATGGTTCTCTGGATTACCGAAAATTAGTTCCTATCCTGGCAGATTATGTGAAACAGGCTGGTTTTACCCATATTGAACTGCTTCCGATTATGGAACACCCCTTTTATGGTTCCTGGGGTTATCAAACCCTGGGATATTTTGCCCCAACCAGCCGTTACGGCTCCCCCCAGGATTTCATGTATTTTGTTGAATATCTTCATCAACA
>CBFCZX010000032.1:0-13680 GCA_965602765.1 uncultured Atribacterota bacterium
CCATGGTTATTTATTTCATTATTGTTAGAAAATACATTAACACTAAAATGTGCTAAAAACCCGGCTATTAGAACTACAACTCTTGAAGGAAAGAACCAATTTTTTCCTTTTCTCTTTCTTTAAAAGGACCTACGATAGATAAGTTAATCCTATTTTTATTAAATATTCTTTTTGCAGATTGAATAATATCTTCTATTTCTACTTTTTCTACCTTTTTTTTCACTTCATTCTCGGTAAAAGTTCTACCATATTGCAACAGTTTACTTCCCAGCCAAAATGCCTGGCTTAAAGTGCTTTCTAAATTTAATGATAAAGCACCTTTATACATCTCTTTTGCTTTTATTAGTTCTTCTTCTGATAAATTACCTTCCTTGATTTTACGAAGTTCTTTTAAAACAACTTTCACACTTTCTTCTAGTTTTTTGGAATCTACGCCTCCATAGATATTAAATGAACCAGTGTCGTTAAAATACTGTACGTAAGAATGTATATCATAAGCCAAACTTCTTTTTTCTCTTATCTCTTGAAAAAGTCTAGAGCTTAATCCGGAACCCAATATGATATCTAGTAAATCGACAGAATATTTCTCGGGATGCATGCGTGATACAGCAGGAAAGCCAAAGCAAAAATGGGCTTGATTTGTTTGTTTGGATTTTATATTTACCTGATATTCTTTTTGTTTTTCAATAAAAGGAACATAATCATTGATTGTTTTATTTTGCATTCTTCCGAAATATTTTTTTGTTTTTTCAATAACCTCTCGCTTTTTTATCCTTCCCGCTACGCTAACAACAATGTTGTTCGGTCGATAAAACTGTTGAATGAATGAAATTAATTTATCCCTTGAAATTGCCTTTACGCTCTTTTCATCACCTAAAATCCCTCTTCCCAAAGGATGATTTTTCCACATCATCTTGTCGAGAAGTAATCCGACTAATTCTTCAGGTGTATCTTCGCATTTTCTAATTTCTTCAATTATTACAATTTTTTCACGTTGAAGATCTTTATTTCTCATATAAGAATGAAGCATTATATCTGCTAAGACATCAAATGCTTTTTCGTAAACCTTCCAAGGCACTTTCACATATAATAGTGTGCTCTCTTCAGATGTGGAAGCATTAATTGCACCACCTATTCCCTCAACAATCCTGGATATTTCTAGAGTGTTTTTTCTATTTTTAGTTCCTTTAAATAACATATGCTCAATAAGATGCGAAATCCCTTGGTATTGTTTTTTTTCATATCTGGAACCTACTCCAATTCCGATAACAATGGAGACTGATTTCATGTATGGCATTTCTTTTATGATGACTCTCAAGCCATTTTCTAATTGATAAAAATTATGAATAATTTTTTCTCCTTCCATTGGTCAGTTAATTAGTTAGCTGGTTATTTGGTTATTAGTGAATGTCAGCTAATTTTACAATTTGCCAGCTATGCATCAAGAGATTAAATGGGGTAATTAATTAAATTGTAACTTACAACCCGCAACTCTCTTATTATTAATGTATTTTATCCAGGGTTTTTTACAATAAATACTTCTTCAAGCTTAGTAAAATCCACCTCCGGATTGATGATGACTTCCTGAAATAAAGCATGGTTGTCTTTTTTTATTTCAATTACTTTTCCAATGGTAATTCCTTTAGGAAAAATGCTTCCCAAGCCGGAAGTAATCACTAAATCTCCAATTTTTATATCTGCATCCCGGGAAAGATATTCCAAATAACAGTAATTTTTTTCACTTCCTTTTAACACGCCAATATCCCGGGATCTTTGTATCATTGAGCCTACTGCACTTCTTTGATCTAAGATTAATAATACCTTTGAAGAATGAAAGTCAGCACTAATTACTTTTCCGACCAGACCACTGTAAGTAGCAATAGCCATATTTTTTTGCACGCCATCTTTGCTACCCTTATCAATAATAATACTGTTAAACCAATTACCCGGTTCTCTGCTGATAACTTGAGCAGGAATCAATTGGAAAGAAAAAGATTCTCTTATTTCTAATAATTTTGTCAAACGGTTATATGTTATTAATTTTTCTTTTAATATTGCATTTTCTTGAAGAAGTTTTTCTATTTCTTCGCTCATTGCTTTATTTTTTTCTTCCGCTTTTTTAAACTCTGCCACAGCTCCTAAATAGTTTTTTATGTTGTTGGATAAACCACTTATTCCCCGGTTAACCGGAGAAATTGTTTTTAATACAAGGCTTTCCAACCATTCAAGGTACGACGTGCCATGATAATCTATTGTCATAATAAAAATGGTAATTATAACTAATGTTATAAAAATTAAAAATGTTCTATTTTGTAAAAAAAAATTTCTCATTATTGTTTAAGTTCTCGCTTGCTTTTTCTATTTTGATGAATATTTTCTGAATAGACAGTCTATACAAATTAAATAAGCATCTCCATCTTGAAAAGAGTTTGCATCACTAATATTTTATGGTTATTTGATGAATTGCTTTATTATTTAAATAATATATTGTAATAATTGTTAATTTTATTTAGTCCAAGAATGCTATATCTGCCTCTGGACGTTGTGTTTGTATTGTCCAGAATACTTATTATAATCCTCTATGAAGATTAAGCAATACATTTTGGTAAAAGCTATGATTTTCTACTATTTTTCCTATGCCATTGATAACACAATAGACCGGTTTGGGAGAAATAAAAGTCGGAATACCAATTTCCTCTTGTAAAAGCTCCGCCAAACCTATAAGCATCGAGCCTCCACCGGTCATTATAATACCTTTATCCATAATATCAGCAACCAATTCCGGAGGAGTCTTCTCTAGCGCAACTCTTACTATATTTGCAATTATCCTGATTGATTCTGAAAGTGCCTCTCTTAATTCACCTAAAGACATATTAATTATTTTAGGCAATCCACTGACTTTATCTCTTCCTTTTATTTCATAAGTGTTAAGTTCATCTTTAATATCTTTTTTGGATAGATTCAGTTTAATATCCTCAGCAGTTAATTCTCCGATGTATAATTGGTGTTTACCTTTTATATATTTTATAATTTCTTCATTGATATAATCTCCTGCTACCTGGCTTAATTCACTGACCACAATCCCTCCTAAAGAAATGACTGCTACTTCAGAAGTTCCACCACCTATATCCAGAATCATATTTCCCATGGGTTCAAATATCGGTAGCCCAACACCAATGGCAGCTGCAATCGTTTCATCGATTAAAAATACTTTTCTTGCTCCACATTTGTAAGCAACCTCCGATACAGCACGTTTTTCAACCTCGGTAACTCCTGAAGGAACACATATGATGATAGATGGTTTAATAAAACGATTGGGGATATGAACTTTTCCAATGAAATATTTAATCATTTCAGCAGTAATATCAAAATCAGCAATCACTCCTTCTTTTAATGGTCTAACAGTTGACAGTCCCATGGGGGTTCGACCTATCATTTTTTTTGCTTCTTCTCCGACAGCCATTATTTTATTACCGTTATCCCCAAAGGCAACGACTGATGGTTCATACAACACAATTTTCCTACCTTTGACATAAACCAGGGTGGTAGAAGTCCCCAGGTCGATTCCAACACTTTTTGAAAATGATTTGAAAAGAAAATCGCCAAACATGATCAGTTGCTCCTTTTATACTTTTATTTCTATTGCGAACTGCCAGGACATCAATTTTTATTCTTCAAAACTCTGATAATATGTTATAATGCAAAAGATAAATAATAACTCTCACAGCTCATCAAATTTATTCAATTGCTGTATATATATTTAAGGAAATGTGCCTTGTTTAAATTAATTCTTTGTTTGATAATTTTAATTATAACTTATATCTTAATATTTACCAACCGTAGAATTCGAGCAACTTCTGCTTTTTTCGGGGCAATTCTAACCGTAAGCTTAGGCTTGATTAAATTTGATAAGGCAGTCAGCTATATTGATTATAATAAACTAGGTATATTGCTTGGCATGATGATCTTTATTATCATAGCAAAAGAGAGTGGAATATTCCAATATTTTGCTATAAAAGCTACCAAATACAGTCAAGGTAATCCTCTGATACTTCTCATAGCACTTTCTTTATTGACAGGTTTTCTTTCATCAATATTAGATGAAATTACGACATTGCTCTTTATCGTCAATATAACTCTGGCAATTACTCAAATACTACAGATTTCTCCTATGCCTTTTTTAATATCTGAAATTATTTTTGCAAATATCGGAGGATTGGCGACTTATGTCGGTACTCCGGTCGATATCATGATCGGCTCAGCAGCTCATCTCAATTTTTATGAGTTTATATACCATATGACACCAATATCACTACTTCTCGTCCTGGTAAATATATTTTATCTTGTCAATCTTTTCAAAAAAACACTTAAAAAGAACGAAATACCAAAAGAAATCATCTCCCGATTTAGTGAAATTGATGAAAAAAAAGCAATTGTGGACATGCAATTATTTAAAAATTCTCTGTTAATTTTAAGTATTACTTTAATCGCATCATTTTTTTCCCACTTGATTCATTTAAATCTAGCTGTTATCTACCTGCTTGGAGCAACTATTTTACTTATCATCAGTCATGATAAACCGGATGAAATTTATGCTAAAATTGACTGGCGAATTATTTTCTTCTTAATTGGATTGAATGTGTTATCCGGTGCACTGGAAGAAAATGGATTGATTGAAATCATTTCTTCTCAGCTGATAAATTTTACGAGTGGAAACTTAAACTTTTTAAGTTTTAATATCATTGGATTATCAACTTTTATGTCTGCTTTTTTCAACAATATTCCGGTTGTTGCCCTGGCAATTCCAATTATTCAAAATATTTCTCATCACGTTAATCTTTCACTTCCTATTTTTTGGTGGGCTCTTTCTTTGGGAGCAAATATCGGAGCAAATGGTACATTGATCGGAACTGCGGCTAATCTTATGGTGGCAGATATCGCGGAAAACAATCATCAACCAATACCCTTTTGGTATTTTGTCAAAATTGCTTTCCCTCTGGTCATTCTCGATTTAATTATTTCATCAGTTTATTTTTATGTAAGATATCTTTGGTAATTTATTTGTATTTACAATTTGTTAAATTATTTCGATGCAGAAAATTGAAAAAAATATATCATTATGGAATTACTATAAAATCTCAAAAATTAATATGGTATATATAAAAATCAAAGTCAATACTACCCATGATAAATGAGTATTCAAATCCCTTGGATGTAATTTGTTCATCTTATTACAATAATGGCTAAATAATATCGCCGTATTGTCATAAATAAAATTTACATTTAAACACTTTGTGAGCTTTCCTCTAAAATTATTGCCTTTAAACTGTTTTTCTTCTTTCCCAATCAATCCAAATTTGACAGCCAGAAAAAAAACGGTAAAACCCGATACAACGATAAGTAATGTATTAAATAATGTTTCCAAGGTCCAAAATGGCACCTTTTGAGTAAAGGGAATCTGAAAAGTTATATCTATTGCAAACATGATTAATCTGTTTAGAATAAATTTTGCCTTCAATCCTAAAGACAAACAAAATATTGAAAGTATGATCATCGGCACCAACATCAGAACGGGGGCTTCTTTAATGTCCTTTCGCGAATTTTTATTATCACCGAAAAAAGTGTATTTCATGAGCTTAAAAAATGAGGCAAAAGTCAAGGCGGAAGCTATAGTTAGAATCAGTTTTAATAATGGGCTGATATAATCGGCCGCTTTACCAAGGGTTGCTTTGCTTGCAAATCCGCTGAACGGAGGTATGCCGGAAATGGATAGGACTGCAACCAAACATGTTATGGTTGTAACCGGCATTTTTTTCCATAATCCTCCCAAATTATTCAGATTTTTTTCTCCGGTCATAAAGATGACGGCACCCATACACAAAAACAATAATCCCTTAAAAAAGGCATGGTTAATCATATGAAAAATTCCGCCAGCTATGCCCAGTTTTGTGCCTAATCCCACACCAAATAAAATATATCCTATCTGACTGATACTATGGTAAGCCAATAAACGTTTCACGTTTGTTTGCATTAAAGCTAAAATTACACCGGTTAACATTGAAATAATTCCGATAAAGAGAATCATTGTATTCAATGTATTTCCGTCACTGCTTATTTCAAAGTTCATATTTAAACTGTGCAAAGCAATCCTGATAATGCCATAAGCACCAATTTTTATCATTATACCAGATAAAAATGCGCTAACAGGAGATGGAGCAGCAGGATGTGCTTCCGGCAACCAGGTATGTAAAGGAACTGCTCCCGCTTTCACAAAACAACCGGTTAGAAATAAAA
The DNA here is from genome assembly GCA_965602765.1 of uncultured Atribacterota bacterium. GTDB lineage: Bacteria > Atribacterota > Phoenicimicrobiia > Phoenicimicrobiales > Phoenicimicrobiaceae > JAYEGH01. The sequence continues at coordinate 6,295 of CBFCZX010000032.1, forward strand.
TGGGTATTATTTGATGACAGCATTGAATCATTCCAATTATTTCAAAACTTTTTGTTTCGTTGTATACTGAAAGGATAGATATGAAGATAAGGAATGCCCCCACTAGTGTCATGATAATATATTTATATCCAGCTTTAAATGCAGGGGTATTTTTTTCATGTATAATCAGAAAATAAGTTACGATAGCTGAAATTTCCAGGAAAAAATAAAAACTTATCAGATCTTTGGCAAACAAAGTACCTTGAACACCTCCCAGTAATAATAATAATAAAGTATGATAACGAATAATGTCCTTATCTATATTACTGAGAGAATACACAAACACAGCAGACCACAGCAAAAAACCAATCAAGGCCATTAAAATGCTTAATCCATCTGCCTGAAAGGATAATTCAAAAGGAAGCATACCCGGAAATAAAGTACTTTGAATTATTCTTCCTTTCAGTACTGAGATGAATATCGTGCCTAGTAAAAAAGAGATAGTGATTATCCCGGAAAAACCAATAATCATGATAAATTGAAGCTGCTTTTTTCTGAAATATCTCTTTTTAAATCCTAACATGATAATGACTGCTAGAAAAAAAGGAATAAATACGCTAAGTTTAATAACTGAAATTCACCTCTTTCCACTCTTCTATAATAAAATACGCCTATCTAGCAACACCGGATAAAAGTAACATTGTTGCGGGTTTTACCAGTTTAATGCCCAAATTTGGAATAATTCCCAGCAATAAAGATAATCCTACTAAAATATAAATCGGCCAAACACCAAAATATTTTTTTTCCAAAACTTCTTTCACTTTGATTTCAGCGATTATGTTATTTTGCTTTTTTGAACCTCTAAAAAATATTTGTATTATTCGAAAATAATAGGCAGCAGTTATGATGCTTGCAATAAGAATAATAACTACAAGTAAAGGATAACCTTCCTCAATTGCAGCCAAGCAGATCAAAAATTTACTTATAAAACCATTGACAGGTGGAATTCCGATCATCCCTAGAGATGCAATTATAAAAGACAAAGCAATTAACGGTTCCTGCCGTCCAAAATCATCAAGTTCTTGTATTTTTCTTGAACCGGTTTTCATAATGATTATACCTGCACAAAAAAATAAAGTAGTTTTTAAGATAACATGATTTAAAACATGAAATATTGCGCCATTTAATCCTGTTGCTGTTCCGATACCCAAACCGACAATGATAATCCCAAGTTGGCTAATCGTCGAATATGCTAATAAACGTTTGAGATCCGTCTGCGCAAGTGCCATTGCAGCACCAAATAAAAGTGTTATTACTCCTGAGACCATTAATATTTTCTGGTTATTCATGTAAAGATATTTTTCTCCGCTAAAAATATCATAAACCAATCTAATCATACAATAGATTCCAACCTTAACGGTAATACCGGAAAGTAATGCGCTCACAGAAGAAGGCGCTAGGGAATGAGCATCGGGCAACCATCCGTGTAATGGGAATATAGCAACTTTTATGCCCATACCTGTTACCAAAAGAACCAGGGATATTATTACCATTTGTCTACTGGATACGAATGCAGCCGGAAGCTGTCGAGCCATCAACGACATATCTAAAGTACCAATCAGAGCATACAGAAAACCTATTCCAAAGAGAAATAAAGAAAGTCCGACTCCTCCCATGATCAGGTAATTAAAACTTGCCCTGAGCGCCTCTCCTTTTTTTGAATATGCAATAAGCAGATATGTCGCTATGGTCAATAGTTCATAAAAGATATACATATTGAATATGTCACCGGTAAAGATAATTCCAAGCATGCTGCTTAATGCAATCAACAGGAAAAAATAATAGGTTGTAGAATATTTTTTTTCAAAAAGAGAGTATAGAATGACTGATAACCCGGCACATAACACAATAAGAGAGAAGAAAAAACTAAGACCATCAATTACCAGGCTGATACCAAGTGGTCCCTTCCAATCTCCAAGATAATAGGTTATTGTATTACCATTTAAAATTCGAGAGGTTAAATTTAAAAGAAAAAAAAGTGAAGCGAATATTCCCGTTACCGATAGTTGAATGATATTTTTTCTAAAAACCAAACCTAAAAATGCGACTGTAAGGGGTGAGACAATGATTAAAACAGGAAAGTGTTTTATCAATTAATTATTGCTCCTTTGGAAATTGTTGAATATCCAGAGATTTATATTTTTCGTATATCTTTACAATCAACCCTAATGCCAATGCAGTAACTGATACACCGATAACAATTGCCGTAAGCATCAATGCTTGGGGAACCGGATTGACCATTACCGGGATGATATCTTCTGTACCGCCTTTATCAAAAATTGGAGCTAATCCACTTTCTTTATAACCAATACATATAAAAAACAATACAGTACTACCGTTTATTATCGTTAAACCGATGATTTTCTTTATCAAATTATTCTTGTTGATAACACCGTATAATCCAATCATAAATAGCAATATGCTAAAATGTATGGGCGTCATATCTCACCTCTATATTTAAAAAATACATAAAATATTGTCGAAATACCCGCTGCAACTTTAGCACCGATAGCAAAATTTAGTAACAGCATAAATCCGCCACTTAAAATCTGTCCCTCCCGGCCTAAGGGAAGAAAATTTTTGAGAAAGGAATTGCCTAAAAATAATCCCAAAACTCCCAAAAAGATAAAAAACAAAATGCCTGATTTTTCTATAACACTTAAATGTTTGCTTTTAAATTTCCGTTCTGTTTCATCGATTCCATAAGAAAGTGCTAATAAAATAATTGCAGTACCTAATACAACCCCACCCTGAAAACCTCCTCCCGGAGATAAATGTCCGTTTAATATCAGATAGATTCCGAAAAGCATGATAAAAGGAAATAATTTTTGAGCTATTGTTTTTACGACATTGGAATTTCCCATTCTATTTTTCCCTCCGTAAAAAAAATGTAACTCCAGCGACAGCCATAAATAAAATAATGGTTTCAATCAAAGTATCATAAGCACGATAATCAAGATAAACAGCAGCAACTAGATTCATAGCTCCCGTATCCTCCAATCCCTTTTCCAGGTAATAATTTGCATACTCCTGATTCTTTGGATAGCCATATTCCAGATTGGTAGCAGATATGAAAAAAAGAGTGAGTATTATTAGTAAAATAATTGAAAAATACCTTTTCATTTTTTATTGGCAAACCTCCCGATTGTTTGATAAACCATCTTGAATAAAATCGAATGATTCTATTGTATTTTATAAAAAATGAAACATAAAATAATCAAAAATATATATACTGATTTATTAAAACCCGAAAAAATATCATCTGAAAATATTTTTTATTTAAGAATTACGTGTCATAACACACTCACATTTTTAAATAGTATTTTGCGTTTACTAATCATTCTCTAATGGATATATTTCTTATATATTTCTTGATACGTACCATCCTGGCTGATTTCTTTTAAAAATACATTTAGTTTTTCCAGGAGTTCTTTTCTGTCTTTAGATATACCATATCCATATTGCTGTAATTCGGAAATATGGCCTAAAATTTTTAAGTTAGAAAAGTTCAGCTGTCCGATGATTGCTTCAGGTAAATCAACCGCGGCAATATTTATCTTACCTTCAGATACTAATTTTAATAATTCATTTGGATTGGAAAAATTAGTATCAATATGAATATCTTTTATTGATTTTAATATGTGTAGATACGATGTACCCTTGACTGAAGTAACAGTTTTATCTTTTATATCTGGGAGATAATTTAAATTAACATTGTCTATATTTGTTACCAAGACAACTTTGGTGGGAAAATAACCATCTGAAAAATTGATCTGTTTCGTGCGACTGTCAAGAATAGTCATACCTGCACCGATTAAATCCCCTTTTTCCGAAACAAGCTGCGGAATTAGTTCTTGCCATGTTTCAACACTTTTTACTTCTAATTCTACATCTAATTTTTTTGCAAACAATGATAAAATATCGTAATCCAGACCGGTCGGTTGGCCATTATTGTCATAATAGAAAAAACGACTGTGTGGATAAGTTAACATAATAAGTATGCCCCGTTTTTTAATGGCAATGAGGAAAATAACCGTAGTAAAACCCGAACCAATTGCTGCTTCGGCAATTGCAATGTCAGGTGCATGCAGATAGTAAAAAATCAAAGACAAGATAAGACTGAACGCCCCTAATACAATGACCGCATTGAGTAGATTTTTTATTTCAAGTGCTACCAAAGCAAGTATAACCAACATGATTAAAAAAACAATTAACATAATATTTTATTTTAATCCGTCTTTCCTTTCTTTGTATTTTTTTTATTACGCCAAGGTTTTATTCCTCGAATAGCAGCAGAGCGGGCAATTGCATGTGTAGATACCGGATTTGTCAATAGTAAAAATAACAAGATAACTAATATTCTCAATGATAGTGAATTCAGGCCTTCTCTCACCATTAAACCGACGAGTATTGCTACCGCACCGGCTGCATCACATTTTGAACTGGTCTGTAAACGCGTGTAAATATCGGGAAAACGAATGATTCCCAATGTTCCAAAAAATATAAAGATTAATCCTAAAAATATAAATATGTATGCAATCATTCCTTTTTAGTACCTTCTCCTTCTAAAAATTTACTTATCGCTATAATACTAACAAAACCAATTACTGCATATACCAGTGCCACATCCATGTAAATACTTCGCTTAAAGAATACCGCTGTTGCAACCATAATGATAACTACCTTCGATGAAATTAAATTAACAGCAATTAACCTATCCCAGGGAGTCGGACCAAAAATGACCCGATAAAGAGCAAGTGAAGCTGTTATTCCTAATACAGTAATAATAACCGTTGTTGCATTCAAATGAATATCCTCTTTAACCATTCTTCAAACCGTCCTTTTATCAATTCAGCCGCATGTTCAAAATGTGTTGTACGTGCATATAGCCAATGCACATAAAGATATTGACCCTCAATGTCAATCGTAATAGTGCCCGGTGTCAGAGTGATGGAATTTGCCAATAATACAATACCTAAATCCGATTTTATGTCTGATTTAATCATGACTACTTCCGGATTTATCTTCATAGTAACAACCCGATATACTACATCAAAGCTTGCGAGAAACATTTCATACAATAAAACAAAAAGGTAGATAAATGAAAACCAAAATGTACGAATAAACTTGCCATGCATGCCTTCATCGGCTTTAATAAACAGATCATAACTTAACAAACTAATTAAAAATGAAAAAAAAGCTCCGATGAATATGGAAACAGGTTGAAAGTTAAAACTGAGGATTAACCAAAAAATCATTAGCCCGAAGAAAGTAAAAATAAACCGACTGGATTTAGACATGAGTTATTTACCCCTATTTTTTTTAGTGATAAATGCATTCTAAATTGTTATAAAAAATGATTACAGAACAAAGTTTAACTAATCTCTATTTTTCAATAAAATATCAGAATCAATTGTCTTTTCTTTAGTTTACCATTCTTACCGCTTTTTAAAAACTATTATTCATCAAAAGTATAAAATTGTCCTTTTTCCAATAAATATAGTTACAGCTAAAAAAATATCGTAACCATTAATAAATTGAGGTGATTATAAGTATCGAATGTCAATTTGCGTTAATGAAAATATAACAAAAGAGGATTTGAAAGTCAAATTATAAATACTGGAAACAATAATTTACAAAAGTTTTGAAGTGCTCAAAATCTAAAAAGAAATAAAAAATAATTTATCTACTTCCAAAAACTACCTTTTCGCCGCAATATTTACATTTTCCTGTTCTGTCCAGACCAAAATTTATCGTTTTGTAACCAGTGCGTTTGATTAATAATTCTTTACATGTACCGCAATAGGTAGTATTTGCCTCTTCGTCTAAAATATTTCCGATATACACATATTTTAATTTTTTTTGGGCAATATCTCTTGCCTTGTATAAAGTGGAAAGGGGTGTAGCAGGAATATTCATTTTATAGCAGGGAAAATATCGGGAGAAATGTAAAGGAATCTTTGGATCAAGTGAAGCAATCCAGTTTATCATTTCAGTAATTTCATCTTCGTTATCATTTAAACCGGGAATAATCAAATTGGTTATCTCTATATGACAATATTTTTTTGAAAGTTCGATGGTATGTAATACGGGTGCCAAATTTCCTTTGCAATATTTTTGATAAAAAGTATCTCGAAAAGATTTCAGGTCAACATTTAAAGCATCTAAATAAGGTAATAATTGAATAAGAGGCTCATGGTTAATAAATCCGTTGGAAACCAATATATTTTTTATATTGTTTTTTTTTGCCAGTTTTGCCGTTTCCAGTAAATATTCAAACCATATTAAAGGCTCAGAATAAGTATATGCAATGCCTGGTGAATGTTTTTTTACAGCCAGTGATACTGTTTTTTCAGGAGAAAGATTATCCAGTGTGGTTTCTTCTATGTCGGACTGAGAAATTTGCCAGTTTTGGCAAAAAAGACAGGAAAAATTGCATCCAACTGTGCCCACTGAAAGTACAGACGATCCGGGCAAGAAATGATATAGCGGTTTTTTTTCAATAGGATCAAAACCTGCTGAAGATATTTTCGAATAGATTAAGGAATACAATTTTCCGTTGATATTCTTCCTGGCCCGGCAAAATCCGGCTTTCCCGTCATTAATAATGCATTCCTTAGGGCAAAGCAAACATTGCACGATGTTTTTTTCTTTGTCAATTAATTCATAAAACAGTGCCTCTTTCATTTCCAATCACCTCTTAATTAGTGAAAAGTGAATAGTCGTTAGAAGAGAAAATACTTAAAGAAAAATATAGCATTAGTAAATTTTTCGAATGAAAGCGCAATTAGTACTACAAAGAAACACCAGGAAAACATTAGCTACGTTTATCAATTTATCTATTTCAATCTTTACAATAATTATTATAGATGAAAAAAAACAAATCACCAAAAAACATTATTGCCAATTAATTCTATTTTTTACATATAAAAATCAAAAATTAAGATATATTAACTTGTTACAATAACTTGAAATACTATTCACTAGCGACTAACGACTTTTTTAATGATATCTTTTGACTTCAAATCTAAATAATTTTACTTTCTCACCGGGATAAATACCGGCTTTCTGTTTAGCAATTTCAATCTGATATTCAGCTGTATCTACTCCCTCCAAATCGGGTAATAATAATCCTTTTTTAAAACCGCTACTAACAATAACTCCATATTTTTTGGGATCAAGCTGGATAAAATCATTTACGGGTTCCGGAGAAGACAACACATCAACTGAAATAGTTAGATCATCCAGTTCATCTGGAGAAACCGGAGTAAATCGAGGATCACCTGTAGCCGCACTAATTGCATTATCAATAATTTCATCGCAAATGTTTTCACGAACCGGCATGAA
>CBFCZX010000033.1:0-13627 GCA_965602765.1 uncultured Atribacterota bacterium
ACAACCCTCCGGTTAACAGCCGGATGCTCCACCGTTGAGCTACCGAGGAAAGTCATGAGTAATTATACATAAAAAGATTCCTTGAGTCAATACGATTCCATACAGAAAAATATATTTTTTTTATTTTTTTCATGCGCGAGGGAGTTATGTGGCAATTGTATGCAAGAGTATAATTCGCTTTTGTTAATCTAGATAATCCTTTAGCTTCTTGCTTCTGCTGGGATGCCTTAATTTCCTTAAAGCCTTTGCTTCAATCTGCCTTATTCTTTCTCTGGTGACTCCAAACTCTTTTCCTACTTCCTCCAAGGTATGAGGATGACCTGAAGAAATACCGAATCTCATTTCAAGCACCCGTTTCTCTCTATAAGTTAAAGTCTTTAATACATCATCCAATTGTTCTTTAAGCAAGGTGTAAGAAGCAATTTTAGGAGGTGCAGGAGAGTCTTTATCTTCTATAAAATCAACCAGGTGACTATCTTCTTCTTTACCAATAGGGGTTTCCAAAGAAACAGGTTCCTGAGCAGTTTTCAATATTTCTCGCACTTTATCTTCGGAAATTTCCATTCTATCAGCAATTTCATCAATAGTTGGTTCTCGACCCAATTCCTGGAGTAAATGACGTGATACTCTTATTAACTTATTAATAGTTTCAACCATGTGTACGGGAACACGAATGGTTCTAGCTTGATCTGCAATTGCCCTGGTGATTGCCTGTCTTATCCACCAAGTGGCATAAGTGCTAAATTTGTATCCCTTTTTATAATCAAATTTCTCAACCGCTCTAATCAAGCCCATATTACCTTCCTGAATAAGGTCTAAAAACAACATTCCTCTGCCGACATATCTCTTGGCAATGCTCACCACCAACCTTAAATTTGCCTCAACCAGTTTCTTTTTCGCTTGATGGTTTCCCATTTGCATTTTTTTAGCCAAACTAACCTCATTTTGAGCATTTAACAGGTCTATTTGTCCAATTTCCTTTAAGTACATCTTTACAGGGTCGTCTAATTCTATTTCCTTAGATAGAATGGCTTCTAAATCCAATTCTTTTTGAGTAAGATTGATCAATCGGTCTTTTTCTTCTGCTTCCTTATCTTTAATTAATAAATGACCTTCTTCTTCGGTTTCCACTAGGTCAACTCCCGATTCGCTAAGAACATCATATAAATACTCGATTTTTTCTATATTTATAATATCATCAGCAAGGCACTTTTCTATTTTTTTATAGGTCAAGTATCCCTGACTTTTCCCTTCTTTGATTAATTCTTCAACAACCTTGTTTTTACCCATTAACAGGCCTTCCTTCTTTAACTTGACTTTTATTGATCAATAAAATAAGTTTTTAATTTTTTAACTGTTTTAAGATATTCATTAATTCTATTCGGTCTTTTTCTTCAATTTTCTGAGATTTTTTTATTTTCTCATCAAGTAGTTCTGCTTTTTTTTCAAGATTTTTTTTCTCTTGCAATGATTTATATGTTTTAATAGTTTGAATATATCCATCGATAATTTTTTCGTCAAATGTTATCATCTCTTCTAATAAGACTTTTGAAATAAATTTTGCTGCTTGAGGATTTTCCAGGGAATCAATAATAATTTGTGAATCAATATTTGCATTTTCTTCAATTTTATTTTTGATAATCGAGACAATTTCTCGATGTAGTGGAATATTAAAATCATCAAATGATAACTCATTTAATATTTTTAATGCAATTTCCTTATCTTCCAGCATGCAGCCAATAAGTATTTTTTCTGATTTTATATTTCCGGGTTCAAAATTCATTTTTATAAAGTTCTGTGAAAAATCTCTTAAACCATTTTTTTGTCTTTTTAATTCAATCAAGATGGCCTCTTCAGATATTTTTAATTCTTCCGATATTTTTTTTATCTGTTCCCTTAGCTCAACTTCGCTCTCAATAGCTTTTAAGGTAGGCAATATCTCTTTTATAATTTTCACTTTTGCATCCATGCTATGCAAACCATGTTTCAAATACAATATTTTTAGTTTGTAATCAACCAAAGAAAGCGCATTATCTATAGTTGATTGAAAAGCCATTTTCCCCTTTTTAAGTAAAAAATCAGCAGGATCATCCCCGATCGGTAAACTAACCACTTTTACCTCTAGCCCGGCTTTTACCATTAAATCCAAACTTCTAAGAGTTGCCATACTACCTGCTAAGTCCGAATCATACGCTATTAATGCATAGTCGGTTAATCTTTTTATTAAATCTATCTGTTGTTCTGTCAAAGCAGTCCCCAAAGAAGCTACAACTTCATCGAACTCATACTGTTGTGTCAATAAAACATCTGTATATCCCTCTACAATAATAACTCTCTTTTTTCTTCTTATATTTTCTTTAGCAAAGTTTATATTGTAAAGGTTTCGTCCTTTTTTATAAATTAAAGTTTCCGGTGAGTTAATATATTTTGGTAATGAATCACCTAAGGCTCTCCCTCCAAAACCAATAATTTTTCCTTGAAAGTTAAAAATAGGGAAAATAATCCTATCTCTAAAATAATCAATAAATTTACCTTCTTTTTTACTCCTCGTGACCAATCCGACTTGCAATTGTTCTTCAATGGAATTATTTTTTTTGGATAAAAATCTAGTTAAGGCATCCCAGCTGGCGGGAGCATATCCTATTTTATACTTTTCGACGCTACTATATTCAATCCCTCTTTTTTTCAAATAATTTATTACATTTTTTCCTCTGTCTGTTCTATGTAAACATTCACGAAAATATTTCGCTGCTAATTCGTTTAATTTGTAAAGTTTTTCCTTTTTTTCATACAGAATATTTTCTTTTTTTTCATTGCTTGGAAGCGTAATCCCGGCTTTTTTAGCTAGCATTTCGACTGCTTCAGCAAAACTTACTTTTTCATATTTGGTGAGGAATGTAAATACATTTCCTCCTTCTCCACATCCAAAGCAATGAAAAAGTTGTTTTTCCGGACTAACCATAAAAGAAGGAGTATTCTCTTCGTGAAAAGGACATAAGCCCTTAAAGCTTCTTCCAGCAGGTTTTAAAGGAACATATTCAGAAATGACATCTACAATATCGCAATGATTTCTGATTTCTTCTAATAAATCAGACGAAAATCTCAATTATTTGCCACCTTTTTTATTTAATAATTTGCTCATTAGCTACTATACTTTTTTGGAAAACATCTTACTTATATATTCTACGCTTATAATATTTATCCTTTATTTTAGGTAGATTTTTTATTTTTTATTTCTATTAGATTTTAATTTTATTTTGTGCTTAAGGAATATCTAAGGTAGCAAGTCTAATTGTATGCCTGATTGAAAATTATCTTTCTGAGAAATATCATTTTCTTGACTTACTTTTCCGTATTTACCTCCCCCACCTGAGCTTAATTTCAATAAGCCTTTTCTAGCTAAAATAATATTTTTTGCAATTTTAAATCCTACTATCTGGCTGATCTCTTGATAAGTTGCCGTATGTAAAATATTCATCTCTGTTCCAAAATAGCCATATAGTTTTTCTAAAGTTTTTTTACCAATTCCCGGAACAAACTCAAGAGGAACCTGATGAAAATAAGGAGGACGATGGCCGGGCGAAATAGATAATTGATTATCTCCGATTTCTACTATTCGATCGAAGACACCCATTACAACCTTTTTATTTCCACATTTTTCGCATTGATATACCGGTGGATTACTGATAGCAGTGTGATTACATATTTCACAGAAGGTTCGGTGGTATCTTCCCAATTTGGGGTCAAGTCCATAATTTGCAATGATCTTTCTTCTTTCTATTCTTTTTAATGCCAACAATACCTCTTTAAAATTGGGCTCCTCTAATTCTACAATATTGTACTCTCTGCCAATTTTTGGCAAGGAATGAGCATCTGAATTTGTTAAAAAAGTATATCCACTTAATTCTTTTAAATGATCGGCAATTTCAGTATCAGCGCTTAATCCCAATTCAATAGCCGGTATTTTTTTTAATGTAGAAGGAGTGAACATCTCTTTTAATCTTTTCACGCATTTTCCGTAAACGCTTTTATGTGGTGTAAAAACATGGGCAGGAATCAATATTCCTCCAATTTCATTGATTAGTTGAAAGGCATCCTGGGCATTAATCCTGCAATTCTGACTACTTAACCCTACATTAGTAACTAAACATGATAATTGTTTGCTGAATTCTTTTATATCTTCAAAAAAAGGGAAAAAGGCTATTTGGTGAGATAATCCACCATGCTTTTCTTTAGTCTCAATTTCAGAACCTAATAATATAACAACCTTATTCTGATATATCAAGCCACCATCTTTTAAGGTCTTCATCTCCCCGCTCATCATTAATTGTGATATATCTTCAATAACTCCCGGCGAAGCACAATCAACGATGCCTACAATATCAATTCCCTTTTTATATTTACATTCCCTGGCAATATTTGAAAATGTTAAATCTCTCGAAGCAGTAATCTTAACCGGAGAACCATCATTGCTTCTTCCGATATGTACATGTAGATCCATATAATATTTTTTCATTTTACCATCCATCATTTAATATTTTTTCGAAACAAACCATATTTTAATCATTTATATTTGAACGCAATAAGCCATAAATTAATATTTTTTATCAATTTTGTATATTATTTAAAATTAATCGTTGAATGAACCAACTTTAAAAATTTAAATCATCCTTTTTGCCCTTTTCTCTTTGTAAAAATAATTAAGGTTATTCTATTGCAAAGATAATATAACTTTTTAATACTATATTCATAACCAAAAATATTTACCATAATATAAATATTCTCTTGCACGAGAATGTTTTGTTTGAAAAGAATGATATCTTTGGTTAATTGTTTTTTAGAAGTAAAGATTATTAACTTAGCAGAAATCAATAAAAACCTTTAAAATCCGGATAAAAAATTATAGAATTGCTGATTATGTTTCAGTATTCCTAAACATTAATACTGGAAGTAAAATATAGAATACCAATAATTGTTTTGGCATCTTTAATCATATGGTCTTTAATCATTTTTAATGCATCTTCGATTTTAACATGCTCTACCTGAATAAACTCATCTTCGTCTTCATTTTTATGCTTTTTCTCTAATTCTTGTGCGAAAAAAAGAGTTAATTTTTCATTACAAAAGCCCGGTGTTGAAAAATAGGTTATTATTTTATCGATTTTTTTAGAATAGTAACCTGTTTCCTCCTGTAATTCTCTTCTGGCACAATCGATAGGCTTTTCCCCTTCTTCCAACGTTCCCGCAGGCAATTCCCAGAGAGTTTCTTCAGTTGCTTTTCTGAACTGCTTAATCATAATAATTTCATTTTTTTTATCTACTGCTAAAACAACAACTGCACCGGGATGTTCAATGATCTCACGGGAAGATATTTTTCCATTCGGAAGCCTTACTTCATCCTTGCGTAGTTTAATAACTCGCCCATTAAAAATATTTAATGAAGACAGTGTTTTTTCTCGGAAATCCTTTATTTTTTTATTCATTTATTTCTCCAGAACTCACCGTTTTAACTAGAGATAATATATATTCCACTGACTGTTTTAAGTTTTCAATTAAGATATATTCATCAACAGTATGTACTTTTTTCATACCTATTCCCAGATTAACGGAAGTCAGACCTTTTTTATTCAATACGTTTGCATCGCTACCTCCTCCAGATGCAGCAAAAACTGTATTTATTTTAATATTTTTTGCAGCCTTCAATGTTGTCCTAATAATTTGGTCTTGTTCGGATAAACGATAGCCATCATATTCGCGAGTAACTTTTATTTTTACTTTTGCTTTGAATTCTTTTGCGGTATTTTGGCATATTCTTTTTAATTGTGCTGTTTGTTGTTCTAGTTTTCTTTCATTTCGACTTCTAACTTCACCTTTCAATATTACTTCATCGGGGACAATGTTACATGCCTTTCCTCCGGAAATGATTCCTATGTTTGCAGTAGTTTCCTTATCTATTCTTCCTAAATGCATTCGAGAAAGCGCAAAACCTGACACCTGAATAGCATTGATGCCATTTTCCGGATTTGCACCCGAGTGTGCTGCTTTTCCCAAAAAAGTTAACTCGATAGCATTATGAAAAGGCGCTGAAGTAATAATTTCTCCGGCATCTCCCTCAGAATCTAAAATAAAACCCATTTTTGCCTCTAGTCTTGATATATCCAGATGTTTTACACCTATTAATCCTGTTTCCTCACAAATGGTAAAAACGACTTCAATATCACCAGAAGGAATATTGCTATCTTTAATAAACTGGAGCATTTCCAGAATAATAGCTATACCCGCCTTATCATCTGCGCCAAGAATTGTATCCCCTGAACTGTAAATTTTTCCATTCTTATAGATTGGTTTAATATTTTTTCCGGGAGACACGGTATCCATATGGGCTGAAAATAGAATAACCGGTACCTTCTTTATATTTCCTTTTAAATGTGCAATAATGTTTCCGGTATTAGAATTTGCAAATTCTCCTGCATTATCGAGGTCTACTTCTAAACCTATTTTCTTCAATTTATCAACCAGATAATTTGCAACTCCGGCCTCATTCCTGGAAACACTATCAATTTTCACCAAATCCATAAAATTATTGATTAATCTTTTTTCATTGATCATTAATATATCCTTCTTTTCAGAAATTTATTTCAATTTCCTGAGTTTTCTCATATAAATAGAACATCTATTTAAAAAATATATCATGGAAATAGAATACAATTTATATTATATATTAAAAATATAGAAATAAAAGGAAAGAATTTTGTCAATTTTAAGATTGGTGCAACTTTTTGCTCAAAAAAAGAAAAAAAACAATGAAAGCTTCATGTTTTTCCATTAAAAAACATGAAGAAGATAATTAGGGCGGATAAACTCCGCCCCTATTGGAATTATAAATATTATTGGAATAATGATAAACTAATGGCTCATCCGGATAATTAATCTAACTTACAATTATATGTAGTATCTTGCCCTGTCAAGATGAGCAATTCAATAAAGCGCTTACTTAACAACCATTTCTCCGCCCTGCCGTAATGCGACTTTGTTTAATTCAATAATTTTTGGATTTTTACCGGATAGAACTTTCTCTAAGGCTTTAAATATACTTTCTAATTTTACCACTCCTGATTTTTCCACATATGCACCTAGAACAACCATATTAGCTACTCTTGAATTACCTAACTTATAGGCAATGTCATCTGCAGGAATTCTTATTTCTGCAATATTTTTTCTTTTTAGCTTACGACCTATTAAAGATGCATTGATTATAATTAATCCATCATCATTGACATTTTGTTCAAACTTATCCAATGATGGCTGATTCATAGCAATTAATACTTTGGGATGGGATACTATCGGAGAGCCAATTTCTTCTGTTGAAATAAGCACTGTGCAATTTGCGGTTCCTCCCCTCATTTCTGGACCATAAGAAGGCATCCAGGCTACTTTTTTGCTTTCAATCATTCCAGCATAAGCTAACAATCTACCCATCAACATTACACCCTGACCACCAAATCCTGAAATAATAATTCTCTCTAACATTCAAGACACCTCCTCAGGGTTTTTAAATTCTCCAAGTGGATAATATGGAATCATATTTTCTTCTAACCACTTATTTGCTTCAACCGGACTTAATCCCCAGTTTGTAGGACAGGTAGATAGGATTTCGACTAAAGAAAAACCCTTTCCCTCTATTTGAGTTTGAAAAGCTTTTCTTATAGCTTTCTTTGCTTTAATTATATAAGCCGGTTTTGTTAATGCTACTCGAGAAATGTAGGAAACACCATTTAGAGTGGATAACATTTCAGCCACTTTTATAGGATAGCCCATCGTTTTAGGATCTCTACCATAAGGAGAGGTTTGGGTTACCTGTCCAACCAACGTAGTAGGTGCCATCTGCCCGCCGGTCATGCCGTAGATAGCATTATTGATAAATATTACAGTAATATTTTCACCTCGGTTTGCAGTATGGACAATTTCTGCTGTGCCAATCGAAGCAAGGTCCCCATCTCCCTGGTAGGTAAATACTATCGAATCCTTCTTCGCTTTTTTCATTCCGGTAGCTACTGCCGGAGCTCTACCATGAGCTGCACAAATCATGTCACAATCAAAAAACATATAGGCAAACACCGAACAGCCGACCGGAGCCACACCTATTGCTCTTTCTCTTACCCCAAACTCATCCAGTACCTCTGCAATTAGCCGATGGGCAATACCATGATGACATCCTGGACAATAAGTAAACGGATCTTTTGTCAAAGACCTGGGTTTTCCAAAAACTTTTTTCATTGTATTATTAAACACCTCCGTAATACAAATTAAAATCTAGTAATTTATTTTAAACACCTTTTTATTTCAGTCAAGATTTCAGATTGCGTAGGTATGACTCCACCCATTCTACCGTAAAAATCAACCTTTGCTTTACCATTGACTGCTAATTTTACATCTTCTACCATCTGACCCATACTCATTTCCACTACAAATATTTTGTTTATCTTTTCGGAAGTTTCAGCAATTATCTTTTCGGGAAAAGGAAATAAAGTAATCGGCCTGATTAATCCGATATTTATTCCTTCTTTTTTTGCATTACTTATAACAGTCTTAACGATTCGCGCAACAGTGCCATATGCAACTACTATTAAGTCCGCATTCTCTATATTGACAGCTTCATATTTCACTTCGTTTTCTTTTATTGAATCATATTTTGCCTTAATCTTAAGATTAATTCCTTCCATTTCATAAGGATCCAAACTAAAAGGAACAATAATATGCTTGTCTCTTCCTTTACATCCGGTTAAAGCCCATCCTTCTTTATTTGGTAAATCATCTTCTTTTCTTTTCTTAAACTCTACTGATTCCATCATTTGACCTATAAGTCCATCACCCAATATCATGGCAGGATTTTGGTATTTATCGGCCAGCTCAAATGCATCCATGGTTAAATCGACTAATTCTTGTACCGAAGATGGGGCAAAAACGATTAAATGATAATCTCCATGTCCTCCGCCTTTGGTCGCCTGAAAATAATCAGCTTGCCCAGGCTGTATACTTCCTAATCCCGGTCCTCCCCTCTGCATATTTACTATTACACAGGGCAATTCAGCACAGGCAATGTAAGAAATTCCCTCCTGTTTTAAGCTAATACCGGGGCTAGAGGAAGAAGTCATAGATCTTACACCTGTCGCAGCAGCACCATACACCATGTTAATTGCTGCTATTTCACTTTCAGCTTGCACAAAGCTAGCGTCTTCCATTTTTAATAATCTTTTAGCCATGTAGGCCGTTAATTCGCTTTGGGGAGTAATAGGATAACCAAAGTAATATCGGCAACCTGCTTGTATTGCTGCTTCGCCAATAGCTTCGTTTCCTTTCATTAAAACCTTTTCTCCCATTTCCAACCTCCTTGATAGAAATTTTATTTTATTTATTCAATGTAACTACGCCTTATTTATATACTTCAATTGCTACATCTGGACAAGTAAGTGCACAAAAAGCACATCCGGTACATAGTTCTGGACTAATTTGATTTGCAGGATGATAACCTTTTTTGTTAAAATATTCGGCCATGACAATGATATTTTTTGGGCAAGCGTCTCTGCACAATCCACATCCTTTACATTTTTCTTCATCTATAATGATTTTTGCCATATTGTCTCCTCCTTTTTTTTAATTTTAATACCATGGTAATTTTGTGAAAGGTTTTATGTAAAAAACCCTTTCCTTAAAATGCCCCTGATTAATTGTTTTCGAGAATCGTTCATCCACACAAACAAATTTAATTGGAATATTTAATTTTTTAGCGGCTTCTTTTATCAAGTTATGGCCCTTTTTAATTATGTTTTCATCAGTTTGAATACTTAAATTTGGATTACTAATTATACCGCTGATCTTTAGGCGCGAGGATTTTTCAATCTCTTCTATCATCTGTTTAATTTGAGAAGTATTTCGAGTAAATGGGCGATAGGAATTGACTACCAGAAACATTTCATAAGAAAAATCTTTGATAAAATCCCTAAAATTACCCAGGACAACCGAACCAACATCGTCGCCTCCTACATCAAGAATCACCATATAATCTGGATTTTGAATCAAGCCTTTTATTTCGGGGGAAATTAAGGGAACATCTGCATATGCAAATTTTGCTTCCGGGGAAATCATTTTTACACCTTTTTGATTTAGGGCTTCTTTCGCTTCCCGACTTCTGAAATAAGGATTCACAATATCGAGATCTACTATTGCGACTTGCTCGTGATTTTCTTTACAAAATAAGGAATAATTAATAGATATTTCTGTTTTGCCGCTACCAAAACCGCCTACAAAGATATTTATCCGTTTACTCAATATATTTTTCCCACCTCCATTCCATTTAATACTCTCAATGCACCTTCAGCTAAAGCCAGCATCTCTTCTTCTCCGGCATAAATCATTACCAAGGATAAAAAACTGACTCTATCTTTTATCAGGCTAATAAATTCATCAGAATATGCCATACCACCAGTTAAAATAATGGCATCAATTTTTCCTTTCAATACAGTAGATCCAGCTCCGATTTCCTTGGCTACTTGATACGCCATGGCTTCCAAAATTAATTTGGCTCCCTTATTACCGTTTTCAATCCTATTAATAATCTCTCTCATATCATTGGTTTGCAGATAACCGACCAATCCGCCTTTGCCTTTTATTTTTTTCATAATTTCAGTTTTCGTAAATTTTCCGGAAAAACATAATTCAACCAGTGCTCCTATCGGTACGCCTCCACTTCTTTCAGGAGAGAATGGACCCTCTCCATTCAATGCATTATTTACATCGATTACTTTTCCCTTGCTATGAATACCTACGGAAATACCGCCTCCTAAATGTGCAATGATAAAATTTGCAATTTCATATTTAATACCTAGATCAATTGCAGCTTTTCTGGCAATGGCTTTCTGGTTTAAGGTGTGAAAAATACTAATTCTGGAAATATCTTTCATTCCGGAAATTCTGGCAATAGGGGCCATTTCGTCAACCACTACCGGGTCTACAATATAGGCTGGAACAGCAATTTTCTCAGCAATCCCATGTGCAAGTAATGCGCCCAGATTGGAAGCATGTTCACCGTAAACTGCTTGACGAAGATCACTTAACATCAGATTATTAATACGGTAAGTACCGCTGGAAATCGGTTTAAGTAATCCACCCCTCCCGACAACTGCATCAAGATGAGCTTGATTAATTCCTTTTTGCCTTAAAAAATTTGTAATAATATTTAATCTGAATGTATACTGATCGACGATGTTCGAATATTTAATTAACTCCTCGCTTTTATGTTCTATTTTTTCATCAAATAATACCTGTTCGTTACGATATAATGCCAATTTTGTAGAAGTAGATCCTGGATTAATCACTAATATATTATAATCTTTAGACATAGACATTCTCCTCTATAATCTCGAGTGGACTATTTTCCCTCAGACATCTCGCTCATTAACACACCTAGTGCAATGGAGTATAGCTTCGATTGCACAGAATCTGAACGGGACACTAAAACTACCGGTGCTTTTGCGCCTAAAAGTAATCCTGCCGGAACCGCATTAGCCAAATAAACCAAACCCTTGGCAAATATGTTGCCTGATTCGATATTCGGTACAAATGCAATATCTACCTCTCCGGAAACCGGGCTTTTAATTCCCTTATGTTCTGCTGCCTTTCTAGAAATTGCATTATCGAATGCTAATGGACCATCCACAATACCACCGACTATCTGCCCTCTTTCACTCATCTTCGCTAAGCAAGCAGCATCAATGGTAGCGGGCATATCCGGATTTACTAATTCCAATGCACCTAAAACTGCAACCTTTGGTTTTTTAATTCCCAGGGAATGTGCATAGTAAATAGCATTTTGAATGATTTGTGCTTTCTGTTTTAAATCCGGGGCAATACTCATAGCTCCGTCCGTCATAGTTAATAAGCGATCATAATTTTTTATCTCAAGAGTGTAAACATGACTGAGCATTCTATTCGTCCTTAGGCCAAATTCTTTATTTAAGACTGCTTTTAAGATTCTTGCTGTACCCATCATTCCCTTCATTAAAATTGAAGCCTCTTTATTTCTTACCAGCTCTACTGCACATTTTGCGATTTCATTTTTATCTGATTTATCAAAAATTTCATAATTGTTTAATTCAATTCCCATTTTCTCTGCAATTTCAATAATTCTTTTTTTATCACCTACTAAAATCGCATGTATCAATCCTTCGGATCGAGCAGCTTCCACCGCTGTTAATACGTCTTCTGCGGCCGCTGAAGCAACTGCAATTTTTTTTGGACCATAATATTTTGCTTTTTTTAAAACATCTTTAAAGGTTCTTAACATTTTATTACCTCTCTTTAAAATATATCCGCTTTTCTGTCATCTATTAAATGATTCGCTATTAAAACAAAAATGAGTTTCTTGTAGAATTTTCTATTTTTTCAAATTATTTTTAATGACCTGACCCAGCCTTTTTATTCCTTCCTCAATGTCTTCTAAGCTGGGATAACAGAAGGAAAGGCGCATGGTGTTTTTTCCTTTACCATCAGCGAAAAACGGACTACCAGGCACATAGGCAACATTCTCTTCTATGGCTTGCTTGAATATTTCCCCGGTATCCATATATTCTGGCAAGCTAGCAACAACAAAAAATCCACCCTGCGGTTTTGTCCAGCTGGCTTCCGGTGGAAAATATTTTTCCAGAGAACTCAACATAATATCTTTCTTTTTCCGATAGATATTAACATTGGAATTAATTCGTTTTTCCAATTTCCCGGATTGACAATATTCAAATGCAATTAATTGTCCCATTATATTGGTACATAAATCAGTCGCCTGCTTCAATATGACCATTTTTTTAATAACTTCTTTATTGCCTAAAATCCAGGCTAACCGCAAACCGGGACATAATATTTTGGAAAAAGTCCCTAAACTGATGACAGAACCGTTTTTTTCGATGGAGTAGATTGAAGGAATTGATTCTCCTTCAAATCTCAGTTTTTCATAAGGATTATCTTCTATGATTAATAAATTAAATTTATGAGCTATTTCGATGAGTTTTTTCCGTCGTGCAAGTGTCAATGTAACCCCTGCCGGATTTTGAAAATTAGAAATTGTGTAAATGAATTTCACTTTTTTCCCACTATTTTTTAATTGCGTCAATTTTTCTTCCAAAACATCCATCTTCATCCCATCTTCATCCATGGGAATACCCACTAATACACCACCATAACTTCGGAAAGCATTTAATGCGGCAAGATAACTTGGCAATTCCACTATAGCGATATCTCCAGGGCTTAAAAATGCTTTTCCCACTAAATCCAATCCTTGCTGGGAACCTGAACTAATGATGATGTTGTCCAACTCTCCGCTTATATTATCTTTAGCCAAAAATTCCAAAATGCATTTTCTTAAACCGGGTAGACCCTCTGTGCTGCTGTATTGCAAGGCTCTTGCACTATTTTCGTTTAATACCTTTTGCACAATTTCTTTGATATCTTCAACCGGAAAAGTCTCAGGGTCCGGCATTCCTCCCGCTAAAGAAATTACTTCCGGATTTTGAACCAGCTTTAGTATTTCTCGAATAGCGGAAGCATTCATTGTTGCTGCAATGTCAGAATAAAAATC
>CBFCZX010000034.1:0-13612 GCA_965602765.1 uncultured Atribacterota bacterium
ACTATTCTAAGGTCGACTTGAATATTTTCATTGGTTATGATGGTTGATTTTGTTAATCCCTCTGATAGAACTTCCCTGGTTTGGGGAAGAGAGATAAACTCTTTCATGATTTTTTCAGGCTTGGTTGATGCAGCAAGGATGTCAATGTCTCCAATTGTTTCCACTCTCCTTCTTAAACTTCCTGCTATGTTTATTTTCTTCACTTCTTTCATTTTACCCAGGTGATTTTTAATTTTTTTTGCAATCGGTAAGGCAATTCCCAAAAGGAATCTTTTGTGTCTTTTTCGATATAACTTGATACCCCTTAAAATATTTTCCTCGGATTTTTCTCCCATGCCCGGTAAATCTTTAATACGATGTTCTTCTATTGCTTTTTCCAGCTTCTCAATGCTATCTACCCCAAGCTGCTCATATAATAGCCTGGCAGTTTTAGGTCCAATTTCCAGAATATCTAAAAATCCTATCACTCCCGACGGGATTGTTTCTTTTAATTTTTCATAATATTCAAGTTTATTCGTCGTTAAATATTCTTCTATTTTTTTTGCAATAGCTTTACCTACACCGGGAATGTCATTTAATTCACCTTTCCGATAAATCGATTCTATATCTGTCGGCAAACTATTTAAAACCGAAACAATATTTTCATAGGCTCTGATTTTGAAAGGATTTTCTCCTTTTATTTTTAATATTTTTGCAATCTGGTCAAAAATCTGTGATAATTCTACGTTTTTCATTATTCATACCAACCTAACTTAAATTGGAAAAGAAATAAAATCATTTATAAGATTGATTCGATAATTTTATATTCATCGGGATACTTAATTTCATTTCAAAGTAAAATTCATTTGCAATGGAAAATAATATTTATGATATATTTTTATACAATATCCATTTTAAAAATTCCTCTTTTAGAGAATATTGAAGTGGAAACTTCACAAGCAAACCCGTGGCACCTTTTCACATTTCGAGCCAAGCTAGACGCGCTTTGGATAAATTTCCATTCACCCGCGAATAAAGCCATGGCATTCTACCCTTCGGCTCAATAAATTTACTTGCAGCAAAAATATTTTTATTCATCTACCTTCTCATTCTTGATCTATGTAAAAAGGCAGAGTTTCAAAACTCTGCCTTTTTGATTTAACTATTATTTGCAACTAAATAAATTCCCGGTTACAATTCTCTAAATACTGCTCCGGTACTTGCCGAAGTAACCAATGAAGCATATCTTTTCAAATAATGGGTTGAAGGAATATTTTTGTCAGGTATAACCAATGAAGGTAAGCGATCTTTTATTTCTTTATCTGATAAGTCAACGGTTAATTTTCTCTTAGAGATATCAATGTTTATGATATCACCATCCTTAAGAATTCCAATCGGGCCACCCTCTGCTGCTTCAGGCGATACATGGCCTATAGCCGCTCCTCTGGTTGCACCGGAAAAACGCCCGTCTGTGATTAAAGCAACTTCACTATCCATTTCCATGCCACATAACGCGGAAGTAGCAGCCAGCATCTCTCTCATTCCCGGTCCGCCTTTAGGACCTTCATAGCGTATGACAATCACATCACCTTTTTTAATCTTTCCATCAATAATTGCCTGATACGATTCTTCTTCAGAGTTAAATACCCGTGCCGGACCACTAAAAGTATACATTTTTTTATTAACAGCAGAAGTTTTTATGACGCCACCTTCCGGAGCAAGATTACCCGTCAGGACGGCAATACCGCTTTCTTTACTATAAGGATTTTCAATATTCTTTATGATTTCATTATTTTTTATCTTGGCTGTTTTAATATTTTCTCCCACATTTTTCCCGGTTACGGTTATTTCCTTTAAATTAATCAGATTCAATTTGGAAAGCTCTTTCATGATGGCTTGAATGCCGCCGGCAAAATAGAGATCAGTCATATGATAACAACTGGAAGGGGATATTTTAGTAAGTACCGGTACATTTCTGCTCAATTGGTCAAACATCTCTAAAGTTACCGGAACTCCGGCTTCATGAGCAATCGCCAATAAATGTAAAACGGTATTGGTTGATCCTGCCATAGCCAAATCAAGAATCATCGCATTCTTAAACGCATCGAGTGTCATAATATCTCTTGGTTTTGTTTGAGTTTTAATAAGTTCTAAAATTGATTTTCCAGCCATATTCGCTAATTGTTTTCGAGCGCCATACCCTGTTGGTATCGTCCCATTGCCCGGCAATGCCATACCCAGGGCTTCTGCAAGACAATTCATGGAATTTGCAGTAAACATACCTGAACAGCTGCCTGCAGTAGGACAGGCACATGATTCCAGTTCGAAGAGCTCAGATTTAGTTATTTTTCCCTGGTTAAACTTTCCAACCGCTTCAAAAACAGTAGATAAGTCTACATTTTTCCCCTGGTATTTGCCCGGCAACATGGGACCGCCGCTGACATAAATTGCAGGAATATTCAAACGGCCTGCAGCCATCAACATTCCGGGTACAATTTTATCGCAATTAGCTACCAATACCAGACCATCAAAACGATGAGCCATGGTCACTGCTTCAATTGAATCTGCAATTAACTCACGGCTTGCCAAAGGATATTTCATACCATCGTGATTCATGGCGATACCATCACATATTCCAATAGCAGGAAATTCCATAGGAATTCCTCCGGCAGCAGAAACACCCATTTTAACCGCTTGTGTAATATCTTTTAACTCAATATGTCCCGGTATGATTTCATTAAAGGCATTCACGACCCCGATTATCGGCTTATCAAAATCTTCCTCCAAATACCCCATGGCATATAATAATGACCGATGAGGTGCCCGACTATTACCTTTTAAAACAACATCACTATTTTTTTTCATGATTCCCTCCTTTAGATTTCATAATCTTAATTAGATAATTTAATAAGTTTATTTTCAAAAAATAAACATTTTTGAAATAATCTATTGCATTATGTTTAAATCATTTATTCTTTTTCTGAAATTTATACAGTGCTCAACAATTAATTTTTTGATAGTATTTATGTTCATGAGTATAGTTTATCGTTTTACATCTGTCAAACATATAGAAGAAAGTGTTAAGTGTTGTGCTAACGGCCTCTTTTCATTTTACTTGCGAAAAAGTAAATAAAAATGTTAAAATTATAAATAATTTTAATCATTATACTAACAATGCATACATGCATACTTCAATAGACTCTAAAAAGGAGCAAATACATGCCGGATGAAATTCATCTTCTCGCTATTGAAGAAATAGCCCAAGAAATTAAAAAATGTAAAAAATGTCCATTGTACCAAAGCAGAAATAATGTAGTGCCCGGTGAAGGAAATCATCATTCAAAGGTGATATTTATCGGGGAAGCTCCGGGAGAAGAAGAAGATTTTAAAGGAAAACCGTTTGTTGGCAGAGCCGGCCAACTTTTTTCTAAAATTTTACAATCAGTCGATATAAAAAGAGAGAATATCTTCATAACAAATATGCTGAAATGCAGGCCACCCGGAAACCGTAATCCTTCAAAAAGCGAGATAGAAACCTGCCTGCCTTATTTGGAGGCTCAGATCGCATTAATCAACCCAAAAATTATTGTAACTTTGGGGAATATACCTACTCAGTTTTTTCTCGAAACGACAAAAGGAATTACAAAACTACGAGGTAATTGGTTTGATTGGTTGGGGGAAATAAAAATATTTCCCATGTTTCATCCCAGCTATTTATGCAGAAATGAAAGCACCGCTCCCGGCAGTCCCAAAGCAAAAACCTGGCAAGATATTAAAACCCTGAAAGAAGCGATGGATAAATTGTAGTGAACATTTTTGTATAGGATATGCGAAATATTAAATGACTATTTTTCTTCTTCTATTTTTTTAATTCCTTTTATTACCAATTCTCTTAATAATTCTACAAAAAAACATGAATATGAGCTAATAACCCATCCACGCCAAGTTTGGTGTAACCCGAAATACCGTCAATCAGTAGTGCATTAACAGTTTTTACTATAATAAATAGTATATTTATTTATTTACTTTTCTATAAGATATTATCTCTTTTTCTAAGGCTTTCTTTGCATTTTCCGCATGTTGTTTCATTAATGTTTCCGCAAGTTTTTCATTTTTTTCTTTTAGAGCTTTAACGATTTTTTTATGCTCTTTTACTGCTTCCATCTGTCGTTCTTTCTCAGAAATAATCACAGTAAAATTTTCCCTAGATCTTTTATAGAAATTATCTAACAATAAAATCAATTCCCTGCTCTGACTACATTCTTCTATAATCTTATGAAATTCTATATTTAATTTTGAAACTCTTCTAATTGAATTTTCTAAAAGAAGTACTTCCACTTTTTTGATATTTTCTTCTAAACGTGCTATTTCCTTAATAGTAATATTTTTTGTTGCTTTTCTGGTTGCCAATCCTCTTAATACGCCTCTAATATCATAAAATTCAGTTAAATCTTTCATTGTAGGAAGAGGTGCTACTTTTACCCCTTTAGGAGGAGAAGGGACTGCCAGACCTTTCTGAACTAATTCTATAATGGCTTCTCTAATTGGAGTCCTGCTTACCTTCATTAATTTAGCCAGTTTTGATTCTACTAATCTTTCTCCAGGTTTTAAATCCCCTTGTAAAATGGCTTCATTTAAAATAAAATATACCTTATCTCTAATTGCTAGTTTTTCATGTAGGCCTTCATTAAAATTATTTTTTATTAACTTTTCTAATTGTGAATTGTTTACCAAATTATTACATCCTTATTGATAATAAAATATTATTTTTATTTAATCTGTATTTTATAATCATGGCATTTTTCTAAAAAAGCTTCAAATATCTTAATAAACACAGGGTAAGCCTTGAACATTTTTTCCGGATGAAATTGAAGACCTAAAGCAAAATTATAGGTAGGACTCTCAATAGCCTCAATTATATTATTTTTAGCCCAAGCAGAGACTTTAAAATCTTTGCCCGGCTCTACGCAAAATTGATGATGAAAACTATTTACCTCTATTTCTGAGACCCTCAATATTCGTTGCAGCAGACTACCATTTTCCAGATAAATAAGATGAGTAGGGATATTTTCCTTGTACTTCTGTCGATGCAAAACTCCACCAGTATCTATCTCATCTAAAAATCTATTGCTAAGTTTTCCTCCTGCTGTCTCACAAATCATTTGCATTCCCCTGCATATTCCTAACAAAGGCATATTTCTTTTTATGGCAGCTTTTGCAAGATATTGTTCAGCAATATATCGTTTTTCATCCCATCCCCGTAAAGTTCTTGGTCTTTCTTTTACTTCTCTCCGATCACCTTTGGTAGTGTTTCCACTACCTCCAGTTAGAAATAATCCATCAATGATATCTAAAATATTTTCTGACAAATTATTATCAGAAAATACAGGAATAATAAAAGGTGTTCCTCCGCATTTTATAATAGGTTCTATGTAATTTTTAGTTACTCTATAATAGGGAGTTTCGTCTGTGTTTCTTTTACCCAAATTACAAAAACAAGTAATACCAATAATTGGATTCATTGATTTTTACCTCTTTCTTTTTTATAATATTTGCTTTGCCCGATGGCAAGCAATTTTATGATCTTTTGACACCTCAACTAAAAGAGGAATTTTTTCTTCACATATTTTACCAACTTTTGCAAAACAACGCGTTTGAAATGGACATCCCGGAGGAAGGTCAATGGGAGTCGGGACTCTACCTTTAAGCAAAATTCTTTTCCTCTTATGAATACCTTTTCTACCTAAAGCAGGAATTGCCGAAAGAAGAGCTTGAGTATAAGGATTAAAAGGCGATTTAAAAAGTTCTTCAGTGGGTGCAATTTCCATGATTTTGCCTAAATACATCACCGCAACATAATCACTGATGTAATTTATGACACTGAGATCGTGGGCAATGAAAAGATAAGTCAGGTTAAATTCTTCTTTTAATTTTTCCAGTAAAGTAATAATTTGAGCTTGGATAGAAACGTCCAAAGCAGAAACAGGCTCGTCAGCTACAATAAACTCCGGGCTCATAGCTAAAGAACGTGCAATACTAATTCTTTGCCTCTGCCCCCCGCTAAATTGATGCGGATATTTCACTATATCGCGTTTTGTTAATCCTACTTTTAACAGTAAATTAATAATAATATCATTTTGTTCGGAAGGATTAGTGATTCCTTTTTCCTGCAATGCAACAGCAATAATTTCTCTAACAGGTTTTCGGGGATTTAGTGAAGAATAAGGATTTTGGAAAATAATTTGAGCGTGATTCCGAAATATTTTTAATTCCTTTTTATTCATTTTATGTATGTCCTCGCCTCTATATGTAATACTGCCGTGTGTAGGTTTATATAAATTGACAGCCATTTTTCCCAATGTTGTTTTTCCAGAGCCGCTTTCACCAACCAAGCCCAATACTTCTCCACTCTTTATCTGTAAATCTACTCCATCTACTGCTTTTAGAATAATTGCTTTTTGATTAACCAATATCTTTCCAAGAAAGCTTGGTGTACGTTTTATAAAATATTTTTTGATATTTTTTATATTAACTAAAACATCTCTACTATTATCCAATTCAATCTCCAATTAAAATAAATTTAATTTATACTTTTTTATAAAGTAAGCAACTTACTTGCCGCCCTTTTTCAATTTTTTGTAAAGGAATTTCATTTTTTTGACACTTAGGCATATGCTGACTACATCGGGGATAAAACGCACAACCTTTAGGTAGAGTAGCTAAATCTGGCACATCTCCAGGAATTGATTGTATTTTATTTTTCTTATTCCCGATTTTTGGAATAGATTTTAATAATCCTTCTGTATAAGGATGCTTTGGTTCATAAATGATTTGATCTACCAAACCTGTTTCCACTATTTTACCTGCATACATCACTGCTACTTTCTGACAAAATTCTGCCACCACTCCCAAGTCATGCGTTACCAAAATAATTCCCGTACCGATATCTTTATTGATTTTCCGCAATAAATCCAGTATCTGAGCTTGAATGGTCACATCTAAAGCAGTAGTAGGCTCATCAGCCAATATTAAATTTGGTTGACAAGAAAGGGCAATAGCAATAAGAATTCTTTGCTGCATTCCACCACTTAATTGATATGGATATTGACAGTAGATTTGTTCAGGAGAAGGAAGACCAACATCCTTGATCAGTTGAAAAACTTTTTCTTTTTCGTTTCTTTTAGATATTCTTCTATGTTTGTGTACTCTTAATGATTCTCTAATCTGCTCACCTACGTGAAATACTGGATTTAAAGTAGTCATGGGGTCTTGGAAAATCATAGATATTTTATTTCCTCTATAATGTCGCATCTCATTAGATGATTTTTCTAATAAATTTTCTCCCTTAAACCACACTTCTCCATCAGTTGTTCTTCCAGGATAAGGTACTAATCCAAGAATGGAGAGCAAAGTGACGCTCTTTCCACAACCGGATTCACCAACCAAACCTAACACTTCCCCTTCTTTAAGTTCCAGAGAAACGCCATCTACTGCTTTCACTATTCCACGATAAGTAAAAAAACTAGTGCATAAATTATTTATTTTAAGCAATTTATTTAACCTCTAAATTGTTATTCCAACTTTAGTCGAGGGTCAAGAATATCTCTTAATCCCTCTCCTAATAAATTTATACTCAATACTAAAATAAGTAAAGCTATCCCCGGGATAGTAGAAACCCACCAGGATGAAAGCATATAAGCCCGTCCAGCATTTATCATTGAACCCCAAGCAGGCGTAGGAGGCTGTATACCCAAACCTAAAAAACTTAAAGAAGCTTCCAGGATGATAAAATATCCTACTCTTAATGTCGCTAATACTAAAATTGAATGAATAATATTAGGTAATATTTCTTTAAATATAATTTTTATATCACTTACTCCTAAAGCTTGGGCTGCCTCTACATATTCCTTGGTTTTTTCCGAAATCATTTCTCCTCTACTTAAACGAAAAAAATTTACCCAGCTTTTAAAACAGAGAATAACAATAAGATTAAAAAATCCCGGACCAACGATAGACATAAGGAAAATTGCAAAAATCAAATAAGGAAAAGATAATAAAAGATCAGCAAAACGTGATAATATTGCATCAAAACGTCCTCTATAATATCCAGCAAAAGATCCCAACAATGTACCTATAAATCCTGATATACCTACGGTCACCAATCCAACCAATATGGATATTCTAGATCCATAGATAATCCGAGATAATATGTCTCGACCAATCTCATCGGCTCCCAAAAGATAGGTAATACTACCTCCGTCTATCCAGAAAGGAGGTCGTAAACGATTTATAATGCTGGCCTTCAGGGGATCATGTGGTGCAATAAAAGGAGCAAAGATAGCTATTAGAATAAAAGATAGTACTATTATTGCGCCTAAAAATGCTGTACGGCATTGGATTAACTCTTTTAGAAAATGTTTAATGCTTTCCCAAAACATCTTCCCTTTGTTATATTTAATAATTTTACTTGAATTCTTTTTGGTTATATATAATTCGGCCAATTATTTTCTACCTCTTTTAGTCAATTAATAAATTAGAATACAAGAATGAATCTTCAAACTTTAAAGAGTTGTCCTTGGATTTAAATAGGTATAAAGAATATCAACGATTAAGTTTGCGGTTACATAGATCAGCGCATAAAGCATAACTGCGCCTTGTATAACCGGAAAGTCTCTACTAAAAATTGAAGTAACAACTAATCTCCCTAATCCAGGCCATCCAAATATTGTTTCGATAATCATATTTCCGCCTAAAAGCATTCCTATTTGCAGACCAATAACTGTGACTGTAGGAATAAGGGCATTTCTTAGAGCATGTCTGGTAATTACAATATATTCGCTTAAACCTTTAGTTCTAGCTAATGTAACATAGTCAGCTCTTAATACTTCCAACATGCTTGAACGAAGGATGCGTGTGATGACCGCAGCTTGTGCAGCACCTAAACTAATAGATGGAAGTATTAAATGCCTCAAACTATCTTTTAAAGCAAGCCAGTTGCGAGACAAAATACTATCCAGCACATACATTCCGGTGATATGAACAGGTTTATATGCAAAGATAGATCTACCGTAAACAGGTAATATGTTTAAATTAACCGCAAATATTATAATCAGAACAATACCTAACCAAAAAGCTGGAGCAGATATTCCTAAAAAAGCAAAAGCCATTCCTAATCTATCAATTAGAGAGTTTTGTTTTACTGCAGAGATGACTCCTATAGGTATAGCCACAATTAGAGAAAATATAAGTGCCCCCAAAGCCAATTCTATCGTAGCAGGTAGCCTTTCTATTATGATGTTCCATACCGGTTTTCTCTCTTGAAAAGATACTCCTAAATCTCCATGAAAAATCCCGGTAATAAATATTTTTAATTGCTCAAAAAGTGGCAAGTCAAGATGAAACTCTTTTTCTAATGCTTGAATCTCTTCTATGCTGACATTTCCACTCTCTCCCATCATTTTATCGACAGGGTCACCGGGCATCATCCGCATGAGCACAAATACGAGTATAGCAATAGCCAACATCGTTGGTATCACGATAAGAATTCTCTCTAGTATTTTTATTCCCTTCATTTTCACCTCTAATTACTTTATATCCCGGGAGGGAAGTAAATTCTATCCTCCCGGGATATTCCGTTTTTGCTTATGAAATCCTATTTAAAACTGGCATCATGTAAATTAATTCGGCTATCGGGAATTGGTTCCCAATTAATTAAATTAGCTGAAGTACCCGTTAAATCATTTATGCTCCAACCAATATAAAAGCACTCATCATTAATGATTTTTTGCATCTTTTTATAAATTTCTTTGCGTTTACCCTGATCGACTGTAGTTGCTCCTTCGGCAATTGCTTTATCAACTTCGGAGTTGGAATATTTAGAATAGTTTCCTCTGCCATCAGTAAGAAATTTAGCATCAACGTAGCCAACAGGATCTAAAATAGAAGAACCCCAGGTATTAAGAAGCAAAGCTCTTTCTCCTTTAAGTAATAAAGGTTTAAGTACTCCCCATTCCCAAAGTCTCACAGTGCAATCAATTCCAACTTCTGAAAGCATCCCTGCAACAATTTCTGCTGGTTCTTTAAAATCTATCTCGGTATCTAAGACAAGTGAAAATCCATCTGGAAATCCTGCTTCTTTTAGTAAAGTTTTTGCCAATTCCGGATCATATTTATAGGGAGTCAATGAAGTATCGAACATCTCTTCATAAGGGAATAAAGGTCCGGCAAAGACACCACCTTCTCCATTATATAACATTTCTATTAGCAGTTCTCTATTAAAAGCATGATTAATTGCCTTTCTAACTTTTATATTATCAAATGGAGGTTTGGTTAGATTCATTTCAAGATAATTTGCACGAGTTCCTTTGGAATATTGAATCATGCAATTAGAATTTTTCTCAATACGCGGAATATCTACTGTAGGTACATTTTGAATAATATCACAGTCTCCGCCCAAGAGCGCTGCTACTCTAGTGCTACTTTCTGGAAGTATTTCGAAGATCACTGTTTTTAATGGCGCCACACCAACGGGTGGTAGGTCCGGAGAGCCTCCGTAATACTCTTCGAAACGTTCTAAAACGATTCTCTCGTTAAGTTTTCCTTCTACAAATTTAAAAGGACCTGCGCCAATAGGATGTTTACGAAATTCTTCACTTCCCACTTCTTCAAGATAGTCTTTGGGAACAATTTGTTGATGTGGAAGCATTTTAAGTAAAACTGTCCAAGGTTCGGACAATTTTAATACAACAGTATAATCATCAACCATTTCAACGCTTTCCAAAGGACCTAACAGACCTTTACGGGGAGAACTTTCTCCGTCCATTCCACCTTCTTTTATAATTCTGTTAAAAGTAAATTCAACATCTTCAGCAGTTAAAGCTTCACCGTTATGAAAAGTTATTCCCTTTCTGATTTTAAACTCACATGTTAAACCATCTAACCATTTCCAAGATTCAGCAATCTCGGGAACTATTTTCATATCAGGTCCGCGAGTCACCAAGCCATCAAACATATTTCTTATAACGGTTTCCGAAGTTCTATTGCGATGGTTAGCTGGATCCAAATTAAGAACATCTTGATATAAACCTACAACAATAGTATCCTTGGAAGATGCAATTACATTAAGCGCCATTCCTATTAATAAAAATGCAACTAAAAATAATATTATTACTCTTTTCATTTTTTTTCCCCTTTCTTTTTCTTAATTTTTGAAAACTTTCACATTTACATTAAAATCATTTTGTTATTCTTCTTTTTACCTCCTTTTTCTTTTATTGTTCAATCTACTCCAATAATCTAATCTGATCTTTTTCTAAAATTCCTTAATCAATTCATCAATCCTGCCGACTTGCCGTGGATATTTTTTAAGTTATCCTTTATCCGCTATGGGTCAACTTAAGGATTTTTCTGCTCGTCATAGTCGCTATGATAATATTCCGCTCACTGTTTTTTTGTAATTTTCTTTTTAATTGTTCTTCATGAAGTGATAAATTAATGATTTTTGTCTCATCGTAATGTATATCAAAAAATAAAACTATTCATTTATTTCAAAATTAATTGTTATAAATTATTGCTTATTTGTATATTAATTCTTTTAATTGATAAAAGTAACTTATACTTCCAGATGTTTAAAGTTTTTCTTTAAAATTTTTATTGCTTTTTCCGGATCAAGTCTACCATAAAGTCCGCCAACGGTGGAGAGAATATAAGAAGCATCAAGCAATACTTTGCTGTTGGAACGTAGGACGGTATATTCTTTGGGATTAAAGAGAGCACCTTTGGCTATTGTTTTTATATTCTCCATATGGTAACCATTCCCTGTTTTACATTTGTGATATATTGTCCCTCCAATCAAAACCAAAGTACAGTCTTCTGTAAAGAAATTCACACCTTCCTGTAAAAAGTATACATCTGTCTCCTTTACATGACCTACATTGTTTGCAGTCGCTATTTTCAATGTTTCACTAGCCAGAAAGCTTTTTACAAAATTTTCTTCTTCTGTCTCTGGCTGAATATGAGGATGATCAGATATCCATTTTAGGTAGTCTTCTAATTTAACTTCCCATTTGCCATTATTAAATTCTAAGTAACGGTCACAATTTTGACTGTTTCCCGTAAAATTCGGATATTTTTCATTGAATGCATCCTCAAGGAATTTTTTCATTTCTCCGGTTTTATATCTCTCTAAATCCATCAGGTTTCTGGCATTGTATGCTAAACCATATTTACCTTCTACTCTTCGATAAGCCAGTGGATAGTTAGGAGTCTTTAATATCGTTCTTTTTGCTTTTTTCTTTGCATCCTCCCAGGGGTAAAGATAGAGAGGATTTGATCTTACATTGGCAAAATAATCTGTAGTGCAACCACCAATATCCAAGGCAACAATATTTCCTATTCCCTCTTCTTCGCCATAACCACGAGCTAACAGATTAATACCCAGGAAAGCAGCTCGGGGAGTAGGAATAAATTTAGCGCTCATATATTTTTCAACAACATCAAATCCCTTACCTCGAATAACAACAGTCTGAAACAATTCCCGGATAGCTTCGTTAACAACTTCGATATTATAATTATTCACCTCAGGCATAAGATTTTCGGTAATTCTTACATCGATCTTATGTTTTTGGAAAATATCTGCTATTTCTTCCTTTACATCTTCGTTCCCCGAATAAATAACCGGTATACCATATTTTGCATAAGTTGCTAATTTTGCAATTCCAGCTAAAATCTTCGCATTATGTAGAACTACTTCCGTATCTCCACCATTATTAACTCCGCCGGTTAATAGTATTATCTCCGGTTGGTCATTTAAATAAATATTTTTTGCATCTTCTTCGGATAATTTTCCATGATAGCTGTTTAATAGTTTTGCTCCGGCGGTCAAGGCTGCAAGGTCAGATGCAAAACCGCTTTCACGGGCAGTTAATGAAACGGTAACCATCTTCAATCCGCCCTTTGCACTACTACAAGGTAATTTTATATCAAATTCATCCATCTTGTTTTTCAAAGGGTCCCAATTTCCTGCTTTTTGGCATTCAGAAAGACATCCTAGTCCATTAGCCAATCCCTCCCGAATATCGTTGATGGTTGTAGGAATATAGCGCAAATCAACATCATCCTTGCTGGTATCAAAAATAGCTACTTTTGTATAGGTACTTCCAAAATCAACCGCAAGCACTTTCTTATTTTTAAAATTGGTAATTCCTAATTTTTCCCTAAAAGCCTGGGTGGTATCTTCTTCGATGACATCCTTTGAATTTGCTACTACCGATCTATCATCTGACTGACTGATATTTTTATCAAAATACCAGGGGAATTTATTCCTTACTATATCGACCCGCTCAAATTCATCTTTGACTTTTTTTCCACAGAATGTATCAATCCTGCAACACCCATCTACAATTTTGGTTCTGCACATGCCGGATAATTCGTAACGTTTATCGATAACCGTGACCTGTGGTGCCTGAAATAATCCTACCTGTAAAGCTAAATCCAGATTATCAGCACTAATCATATTACATTCACCGGAGGGATAGTTTTTCCCGTCAATCAGGTCTAGTAGCATGGTTTCGAAATTCATTTCCTTCTCTTCAACTTTTTTCCTTTTTACAGATATTTCTTTGGAAACTGTAAA
>CBFCZX010000035.1:0-13432 GCA_965602765.1 uncultured Atribacterota bacterium
AATTTTTCCTTGCATTTCTATGCACTTTTCTTTTGTCATTTATTATTCCTCCGCTTATTGGTTTTAAATCAGTTTAGATAACTCTTTATTTTAATTTGAGTTATCTTCTTACCATGATGATGTATTGCTCTTTTAACCCGAAACGTGCTGATTAACTAACTCGCATTTTTTCTATCAAGAGCCCTTCTGTTCCCTTATTATTGGATTTTTTATCCTTCATTTTAACCATAAGTCCAGCGGGCCAATCCAGATTTTTTACCAACGATTAATACTATTCCGAATGTAATCATTTTCGGAAGAATTTAGAATAACCTTGTTTACACTAAACATTATTTATCTCTATCACTTATTCTTTTCATTATTTCCTTAAAAGCATTGTCGCTTAAATGAGCATCTATGGGTATTAAAATTCCTTTCTTCGCATAATACTGTTTTAGGGGCATCGTTTGATTGTTGTATACTTGTAATCTGTTTTTTATGGTTTCTTCTTTATCATCTTCCCGTTGGTACAAATTACCTTGACACAAATCGCAAATATTTTCCTTTTTAGGCGGATTAAACGATAAATTATAATTAAAACCGCATTTTCTGCACACCCTACGGCTAGATAATCTCTGAATTATTTCAGAAAAAGGTATCTTAAAATAAAAGACAAAATCAATATTTGACGAAAGTTCAATATTCAATTTTTCTAATGAGTGAGCCTGTTGTATGTTCCTTGGAAAACCATCAAATATATAACCGTTTTTACAGTCTTCTTGTGTTACCCTTTCTTTAATAATTTTCATAATAAGATTGTCGGGAACTAGCTCTCCTTGGGCAATAATAGATTTTACTTTCATGCCCAATGCATTATGCTTCTCAATCGCTTCCCTTAATATTACACCTGTTGAAATGATAGGAATATCTAGATTTTTCTGTATTTTCTTTGCTACTGTTCCTTTTCCGCTACCAGGAGCACCTAATAAAATTATTTTCATTTTTTTACCTTTTTTATTTACACTAATTTATCTTTTTTATATTATTATTTAAAAATATTATTTTTTAATAAATCCTTCATAATGCCTCATTAACATGTGAGACTCTATTTGTTGAACAGTCTCTAGCGCAACTCCAACCATAATCAATAAAGATGTACCACCAAAATAAAAAGTAGTTATTCCCGTAACCTTAATGAGTATGTTTGGTAAAATTGCTATAATAGCAAGAAATATTGCACCACTTAAAGTAACTCTGGTCATAATATGGTCAATATAAGCAGTTGTATTTTTACCAGGTCTTATTCCTGGAATAAATCCACCATATTTCTTCATGTTATCCGCCATGTTAGCAGGATTAAATGTAATTGCTGAATAAAAGAACGTAAAAACAATAATTAAAATCGAATATAAAATTAAATATAGAGGTTTCCCGGGCGATAAGGCATCTGACAATGCATCCATAAATGCTAAATTCTGAAAAAATTGCGCGATGGTTGCAGGAAACATTAAAATGGCTGACGCAAATATAATCGGGATAACACCAGCTTGGTTTACACGTAAGGGAATAAAAGTACCTTGCCCACCATACATCTTACGACCGATCACTCTTTTTGCATATTGAACCGGAATTCTTCTCTGTCCTTTTTGAATAGCAATAACGCCTCCGACTACTATAACAGCAATAAAGAGCAAACTTACAAAAGCAATAATGTTTATTTCTCCTATTTGCATCAATTTGACCGTTTGAATGATCTGTGAAGGCATTCTTGCAATAATTCCGACAAAAATAATGATGGAAATACCATTACCAATTCCGAAATCAGTTATTTGTTCACCCAACCACATCAGAAAACAAGTCCCTGCTGTAAGTGTAATAATTAATAAAAACTGGAACACTAATCCCGAAACCATTAATACGCCCATATTAGTAAGCCAGGAGCTAATTGCAAAAGCCTGTATTACAGCTAAAACTACGGTGAAATAACGCGTAGCTTTGGTCATCTTATTCCGTCCTTCTTCTCCTTCTTTTGCCCACTTTTCCAATATGGGTACAACCGCAGTTAAAAGATTAATGATAATGGAGGCACTAATATAGGGCATAATTCCTAATGCAAAAATGGAGAAACGACTTAAGGCCCCACCAGCGAACAAGTCCATAAAACCTAAAATACCTCCTTGTGAAAATAAATTGGCTAATGCTCCTTTATCCACTCCAGGTAATGGTAAATGACTTCCTAATCTAACGACAACAATCATAGCTAGCGTAAAATAAATTCTTTTCCTCAAATCAGGAATTTTAAATAGATTGCGAAATTTCTCAAACAATTATATCACCTCAATCTTCCCACCGATTAATTCAATTTCCTTCGCTGCTTTTTGGCTAAATTTATTTGCTTTTATGGTTAATTTCTTGGATAGCTTTCCTCTTGCCAGTATTTTCACGCCATCTCTTACTTTTTTAATAATACCACTATCAATTAATTCTTTCGGAGTGATAATATCTCCATCTTTAAATACATTTAATTTCTCCAAGTTGACAATGTTATAGTCTTTTTTAAAGATATTTGTAAAGCCTCTCTTTGGAATTCTTCTGTATAAGGGCATCTGACCACCTTCAAAATGAGGCCGTACTCCACCACCTGATCGGGAATTCTGTCCATTCATTCCGCGACAAGAAGTTTTTCCATGACCTGATCCACAACCCCTGCCAACTCTTTTATTTTTTTTGACCGAATTCTTAGCAGGACTTAGATTATTTATTTTCATTAATTGATACCTCCCTGAGATTTAACCAATGGCTTCCCATATATTTCAGCTAAACTTTTTCCTCTTATTTTTGCGATATCTTTAGCATTTTTTATACTTACAAGACCATTCATGGTTGCTTTAACAATAT
Organism: uncultured Atribacterota bacterium; assembly: GCA_965602765.1. GTDB lineage: Bacteria > Atribacterota > Phoenicimicrobiia > Phoenicimicrobiales > Phoenicimicrobiaceae > JAYEGH01. Next base: position 2,878 of record CBFCZX010000035.1, read on the forward strand.
TCAAATTGTTACTACTGCCCAATGATTTGGTTAGAATATCTTGAAACCCTGCTGCTTCCAATACTGCTCTAACCGGACCACCGGCAATAACACCTGTACCCGGTGAAGCAGGTTTCATAAAAACGGATGCAGCACCATAACGTCCGGTAATAGTATATGGAATCGTCCCTTTTTTTATCTTAACTTTTATTAGGCCTTTTTTAGCTTGAGCGACTCCTTTTCGAATAGCTTCAGACACATCCTTTGCCTTCCCATAACCAATACCTACCATTCCCTGTCCGTTACCCACTACTACCATTGCTGCAAAGCCGAATCTTCTGCCACCTTTTACAACTTTGCTCACTCTATTTACAAAAATAACTGTTTCTTGCAGTTCTAAACCTTCAGAATCAATTTTCTGCACCTGTCCACCTCCTCCCAAATTTATTATCTGTATAAATCTTTTCATTTTTTAACATTAAATCAAACGTGTTCATTATGACTACTAAACCCATATTATATTAACCTTTTTATATTTTATTTTATTAATTCAAAGTACTAGAATTTAATTTTACCTTTTCTGATGCTATCCGCAAGTGTTTTTACTCTTCCATGATAAAGAAATCCACCTCTATCAAAAACAGCTTTATCAATACCTTTTTCTTTTAGTTTTTTTGCAAATGCTGTACCGAGTATTTCAGCAGCTTTAATGTTTCCTCGATAATTCAATTTTTCTTTAACTTCCGAATCAAGAGTAGATGCTGATATCAGTGTTACTCCTTTTTTATCGTCTATTGCTTGTACGTAAATATTTTTCAGACTTCTGAAAACGCATATACGAGGTCTTTCACTACTTCCGGATAGTGTTTTACGTATTCTCTTATGCCTTTTAATTCTGGCATTTCTTCTTTTATTTTCCGTCAAGACAAGCACTCCTTTCTATGGCAATAATATCAAAAATATCAATTATTTTGCACCGGTTTTACCCACTTTTCTTCTTACAACTTCATCGATATATCTTATGCCTTTTCCTTTGTATGGTTCCGGTTTCCGCAATATTCTTATCTTTGCAGCTGTTTCTCCTACCAGTTGTTTATCTATTCCTTTTACTTTAATCTTCTTTTGCTTTTCAACTTCAAATTCAATACCTTCCGGTGGATCAATTTTAACTGGATGTGAATAGCCTACCTGAATATTCATTTTTCCGCCTTCAAGAAGAGCTCTATAACCTACTCCGTGAATTTCCAGGATTTTTTCAAAACCTTTGGATACGCCAATGACCATATTATTAATTAAACTACGGGTCAAGCCATGAAGTGAACGATGCATGTTGCTATCTGAAGGCCTGGTAACAACTATCATTTTTCCATCTGATTTTATACTTATATCTGAATGAATATCTCTCTCTAAAACTCCTTTTTTACCAATGACCTTTATGTTATTTTTATTAATCTCAACCTTTACTCCCTCAGGAATAACTATTGGTGATTTCCCAATTCTGGACATATTAAACCTCCTCTTTATCTTATTGCGTTTCGCGTATATTACACATATCGTCCTGTCTTAATTTTTAATATATACGATAAATGATATACGAGGTTTAATTCGCAATTTTCGAGATAAAATTTTGACCTACTTATAATATTCATTTTCTGTCTATTTTTACCAAACGAAACAAATAACTTCTCCACCAAGATGTCTCTGCAATGCTTTTTTGCCAGTCATAATCCCTTTTGATGTCGATAAAATGACAATTCCCAAGCCACCTAAAACTTCTGGAATTTCATCCTTTCTAGCGTAAACCCTTAAACCCGGTTTACTGATTCTTTTTAAATTATTGATTGCTTTTTCTTTTTTTAAATACTTTAGAAATATAATTAATTGATTTTGTTTATCATCCTCTTTGTACCGATAATCTCTTACAAAACCTTCATCTTTTAATATTCGTGTAATTTCTAACTTTAGCTTTGATGCGGGAATAGATAGATATTTATGACCCATCTTATTTGCATTCCGGATTCGAGTTAACATATCTGCAATAGGGTCTGTTATAACACCCATATATAATATCCTCCTCTCTTAAACTCCAATATCTTTTGAATTTTTTATATAAAGGTTTACCAGCTAGATTTAACTATTCCTGGTAATTCACCTTTATGCGCCATTTTTCTGAAGCAAATCCTGCATATCCCAAATTTCCTCAAATAACCTCTGGGCCTTCCACAGATGCTGCACCGAAAATATTTTCTTACTTTATATCTTGGTTCTTTGTTAGCCTTTTCTATCAGGGCTTTTTTGGCCACACTCTTTCCTCCTTTTCACAATTAATCAACAACTTAACAGTCTACTTTGTTTATTTTATATCACTTTTTTATTATATATTCTCATAATGTATTATCACTAAATTTTCCTACTTCTTAAAAGGCATTCCAATCATTTTTAATAACGATTGACCCTCCTCATCATTTCGAGCACTTGTAACTATCGTAATATTCATTCCAAGAGTTGTTGTTACCTGATCAAAATCAATCTCTGGAAAAATTAACTGTTCTTTTAATCCAATAGTATAATTTCCTCGTCCATCGAATGCATCAGAAGGAACTCCTCTAAAATCACGAATTCGTGCTATAGCAATATTGATGAATTTGTCCAAAAATTCATACATTCGCTTACTCCGTAAGGTTACTTTACAACCTACTGGCATATCTTTTCTTAATCCAAAATTAGAAATGGATTTCTTTGCTTTAGTTACAATGGGTTTCTGTCCACTTATAGCAGCAATCTCTTTAATAGCCTCATCCATTATTTTAGAATCCTTGCTCGCGCTTCCTAACCCCATATTAATAATCACTTTTATTAGTCTTGGGACTGCCATTACGCTTTTGTATTTAAATTTTTTCATCATTTCTGGTACTACTTGATCAAAGTATTTATCTTTCAGCCGGGGCATAATTTACCTCCTAAACCTTATCTATTATTTCAGCGCATTTTTTACAAACTCTAACTCTTTTACCCTCTTTAATCTTCTCTCTCTTAACGGTAGTAGGTTGATTGCATTTGTTGCATATTAGTTTTAAATTAGTCATATTGATAGAACCTTCCTGATCTACAATACCGCCCTGAGGTGTTTTTTCGGTTGGCTTAATATGTTTTTTTAGAAAATTAACACCTTCAACAATTGCTTGTAATTTCTTTGGTAATATACTTACAATCTTGCCCTTTTTACCTTTGTCTTCTCCACTTATTACTATAACCGTATCACCTTTTTTTATATTGACTTTATTTTCTGCCAAATCACTATTCCTCCCCTTATTTTATACAACTTCAGAAGCTAGTGATATTATCTTCATGAAATTTTTACTTCGCAGTTCACGAGCTACGGGTCCGAAAATCCTTGTTCCAACCGGTTCATTCTGTGCATTAATCACTACAGCAGCATTATCATCAAAACGAATATATGAACCATCCAAACGGCCTAATTCCTTTTTGGTTCTAACAATAACTGCCTTTACCACATCACCTTTTTTACAAGTACCCCCTACTGCGGCAACTTTTACAGATGCAACAATAATATCTCCTATTCTGGCATATCTCCTTTGAGATCCACCTAGAACCTTAATACATTGTATTTCTTTGGCACCTGAATTATCTGCTACAAATAAACGAGTTTGCATTTGTATCATCTTGGCTATCCTCTCTCTTAAAGAAATTATACTCTCTAAATTTATTTTGCTTTTTCCAAAATTTCTATAACTTTCCATCTTTTCATTTTGCTTATTGGTCGAGTTTCGGCAATTTTCACTTTATCCCCTATATTGCAAAGGTTTTTTTCATCATGAGCGATAAATTTAGATGATTTTTTTATTCTTTTTTTGTAAAGAGGATGCGATACCAGATATTCTACTTTTACAGATACACTTTTTTCCATCCCATCGCTTACAACTCTTCCAATTTTGGTTTTAATGTTTCCCCCGGACATTATCTAATCCTCCTTGTTAGCTTTAATTCGTTTCATTTTTTTTGTAACTCAATTTCTCTTAATATAGTCTTAACCCTGGCGATATTACGTTTTATCTCTTTTAATCTCATCGGGTTACCCAACTGTCCAGTAACCATTTGAAATCTTAAACTAAATAATTCATCTTTAAAATCTACCAATTTTTTTTGTAATTCTTCAACTGATAAATCTCTAAATTCTGTTGTTTTCATCTATCCCACCACCTGTTCTTTTCGAGTAAGAAATCTCGTTTTTATAGGTAGTTTATGATTTGCTAGTCTCATAGCTTTCTTGGCTAATGCCTCATCAACTCCTCCTAATTCAAAGAGTATTCTACCCGATTTAACCACTGCTACCCAATGATCCGGTGCTCCCTTACCTTTTCCCTGTCTAGTTTCTGCCGGTTTTTTAGTAACTGATTTATCGGGGAATATCCTAATCCAAACTTTACCGCCTCTTTTTATGGCATGGGTAATGGCGATTCTAGCTGCCTCAATCTGTGCACTAGTTATCCAGTGAGACTCTAATGCTTGCAAACCATATTCACCAAACGCAATATAATCTCCTTTATGTGCATTTCCTTTCATTTTTCCTCTATGTGTTTTACGATGCTTTGTCCTAGTTGGCTGTAGCATTTTTTTTCACCTCTTCCCCAGAATGAACTTCCTCATTCTTGTGAGTATTTACGGCAACATTTTTATCCGATACTTGGTCAATTTTCTGCTGAACTTTCTTCTTTGATGGAAGAATTTCTCCTTTGAATATCCACACAGTAACACCAATTTTTCCATAAGTTGTATTAGCTTCAGCAAAACCATAATCAATATCAGCTCTTAAAGTATGAAGGGGTAATCTACCTTCCAAATGCCATTCTGTTCTGGCAATTTCAGCTCCGCCTATTCTTCCCGAACAAGATATTTTTATTCCTTTCGCGCCAGTTCTCATAGAACGATTTGCTGCTTGCTTCATGGCTCTTTTTGTAGAACCCTTTCTGACTAATTGTTCTGCGATGCTTTCTGCAACTAATTGAGCATCCAGCTCAGGAGTTTTAACCTCGATGATTTTCAATTGCAAGTCGCCTTTTACAATTTTTTGCAACCTATTTTTCAAATTAGCAACTTCGACACCTTTTCTTCCGATGACAATTCCGGGTCTGGCACAATGAATACTAATTCTAACCCTGTCTGCAATTCTTTCTATTTCAATAGTAGATATTCCAGCATGTTTTAATTGGTCTCTTAAAAAATTTCTGATTTGATAATCTTGGTAAATATTTTCGGCATAGTTCTTCTTCGAGAACCATTTACCATCCCAATCTTTAATAATTCCAAGTCTTAATCCTTTTGGATGTACTTTTTGTCCCAATTATCTCCCCTCCCCTTTATTATCAACTATAATGGTAATGTGACTTGTTCTTTTTCTAATTCTTGAAGCTCTTCCCATTGCTCTTGGTCTAAACCTTTTTTGTGTTGGTCCTTCGTCTACAAAAGCTTCGGAAATATATAAATCATCAACATTTTGATCGTTGTTGTTCTGCGCATTATAAACAGCTGATTTTAAAACATTGTACACCATTTTAGCTGAACGGTTAGGAAGAAATTTTAAGGCTAAAAGTGCTTCACCTGCATCTTTTCCACGAATTATATCTACTGCTTGTCTTCCCTTTCGAGCTGATATAGGTAAATATTTGCCTACCGCCTTTACACTCATTGTTTTCCTCCTAATATTTCTTATACTTTTTCCAATCCTTGTTTGTCAAGAAAATTATTTTTTATCATATTTATAAACTGATGGAATCAATTTATTATGATGGCCTAATGAACATTTCTCTGATTCTTATTTTAAGGATGTGGATCTTTCGCTATGAGAGCCATGTCCTTTAAACATTCTTGTCGGAGAAAATTCTCCTAATTTGTGACCTACCATATTTTCCGTAATATAAACCGGGATATGTCTTTTTCCATTATGTACTGCAATGGTATGCCCGACCATTATCGGAAAAATGGTCGAATTTCTTGACCAGGTCTTAATAATGGTTTTTTTTCTCTTTTTGTTTAATTCTCTTATTTTTTTTAATAATTTTTCATTAATATAAGGTCCTTTTTTAAAAGATCTAGTCATTTGAAAAAACTATCCTCCCGTATTAACTATTTTTTAATTGTTCTTCTTTTTACAATATACTTATCAGAAAGTTTATTCTTTTTTCTTGTTCGATACCCTTTTGCGGGTACTCCTGTTGGTGAAACAGGGTGTCTTCCACCTGAACTTTTTCCTTCACCGCCACCCATGGGATGATCAACCGGATTCATAGCAACACCTCTGACTGTCGGTCTTATACCCAGCCATCTGTTTTTACCGGCTTTACCATGCGATAGATTTTCATGAATAACATTTCCTACCTGTCCAATAGTTGCCATACAATCTAAGCTTACCAGTCTCACTTCTCCGGAAGGAAGCCTAATATGTGCAAATTTTCCTTCCTTAGCCATAAGTTGAGCAGTTGAACCGGCCGAACGAACCATTTTAGCGCCCTGTTTTGGTTTTAACTCAATGTTATGAATTAAAGTACCGGTAGGAATTTCCTTTAAGGTCTTGGAATTTCCAGCTTTGATGTCTGCTTTTCCTCCCGAAACAACAATATCTCCAACTTTCAAATTAACGGGACATAAAATATACCTTTTTTCTCCGTCAAAATATTTAAGCAATGCAATTCGCGCTGATCGATTAGGATCGTACTCGATACTTGCAACTTTTGCTGGAACCGAAGTTTTATTTCTCTTAAAATCAATAATTCTATATTTTCTTTTATTTCCTCCACCCTTATGTCTTACGGTGAGTCTTCCTTTATTATTCCTGCCACCTTTTTTTCTTAATCCTACAGTTAAGGATTTTTCGGGTTTATCGGTTGTAATTTCCTCAAAGGTGGAAATGGTCATAAATCTCCTCCCGGGTGAGGTTGGTTTATATTTTTTAATCTCTGCCACTTTACTCTACACCTTTCTTTAGAGCGTGCACCGGCTCTAAATATTTTCTAATTCTTTAATTTTCTCGCCTTTCTTTAGTGTAACGATTGCTTTTTTCCAACGTGAAGTCTTTCCTGAATATTTTCCCAAACTCTTTTTTTTAGCGGGCATTTTTATGATATTCACCTTGGCAACTTTTGTTTTAAATTTATCCTCAATCGCTTTGCCAATTTCAGAACTATTGGCATTCAAATCTACTTTAAATATATACTTATTTTGCTCTTTTAATCGAACGCTTTTTTCAGAAATTATGGGATTTAAAATGATATCATTGCTTGAAGGCATTATATCAACACCTCCTCAATTATTTTTAATGCATTTTCTGTAATAATAATCGTTTTTTGATTAATAAGATCAAAAGTATTTATCTTTGAGACCGGCAACACCATAGCTCCCTGAATATTATGTACTGAACGCGCTATATCTTTATCTTCTCTTTCGAGAATAATTAATGGTTTTTTATAAGCCTTAAGATTGGTTAAAATTTCGACCATCGTCTTAGTTTTTTTCTTTTCTATAGTCAATTTGTCTAAAACGATTATTTCATTGTTTTTTACCTTGTTAGATAATACCGATTTTAGAGAAGCTATTTTCATCTTTTGAGGCAAAGAATAGGAATAGTCTCGTGGAGTGGGTCCAAAAACAGTACCACCACCTACCCATATAGGTGAACGATTAGTTCCAGCCCTTGCTCTTCCAGTTCCTTTTTGTTTCCAGGGTTTAGCTCCACCGCCACTCACATCACTTCTGTTTTTTGTTGATGCTGTACCTCTTCTTTTGGATGCTAAATGACGTTTTACCACTTGATGAACTAAATATTTATTAATTTTTACATTAAAAATTTCATCTTTAAGGGAAACTTCTCCGATTTCTTCTCCTTTTACATTATGCAATGATAGATCGATCATAATCAATCCTCCTTCCCTGATAAATATACTTTTACTTTATTTAACTTTATTGATAATGAGCATTTCTCCTTTTGCGCCAGGAACAGCTCCTTTAACTAAAAGCAAATTTTTCTCGATATCAATTTTTACAACTTCTAAATTTTTTACATTCACTCTTTCCGAACCCATATGTCCCGGCAATTTTTGTCCTTTAAACACTCTGGCGGCATCTGTAGCCCCTATCGAACCTACCGATCTGAAATATTCTTTTTGACCATGTGTTTTTGGTCCGCCAGAAAAATTATGTCTTTTTATGCCTCCTGCAAATCCTTTTCCTTTTGACGTTCCAATAACGTTTACTTTTTCACCCTGTTTGAAAATATCAACCTTGATTTCCTGTCCTAGTTCATAATTTTTTAAATCGGCAATTTTGAATTCTCTTAAATATTTTAAAGGTTCTATCTTTGCTTTTTTATAGTGTCCGATTATAGGCTTTAAAGCTTTGCTCTTTTTTATACCTTTAAACCCTAATTGGACTGCATTGTATCCATCTATTTCAGTATCTTTCTTCTGTATTACCCTGCACGGGCCAGCCATAATAACAGTAACTGAAACAGATTCACCCTTATCAGTAAATATTTTAGTCATTCCGATTTTTTCCCCTAAAATTCCTTCAGCCATTTATTTCTTTCACCTCCGAGTCTTACAAATTAAATATCAATTTCTATAGTAAAAAATCATTTTTTATCGCAAACGCTACTTGTATTATCATTCATCTTTATATAACCAGAGAAATAATTTAAATATCAATAATGATTGTTTCTTCATAAAATCTTTTAAACAATCAAGGCCGCCCCGGTTCAGCGGTCTTTTTATTCCAGTGTTTTTATTTCGATATCTACCCCTGATGGTAGATCAAGATGCATTAGAGCTTCAATGGTTTTGTTTGAAGGTTCTATAATATCTATCATCCTCTTATGGGTTCTCATCTCGAATTGTTCTCTTGATTTTTTGTCCACATGGGGTGACCGCAATACACAGTATTTATTAATTTCTGTTGGCAACGGAACGGGACCTGAAAATTTTCCTCCAATTCTTTTCACCGTTTCAATTATTTTTAAACTTGAATTGTCTAATATTCTATGATCGTATGCTTGCAAGCGAATTCTTATTTTTTGCATATGGTATTTTACCTCCCGCTATTTCGCGTATAAAAAAATGATTTTTTAAATTTAATTATCTTATATTGCGCTAGACATAGTCGTGAACTATTTATCCTCACTATTCGGAATCATGTGTTAAATCCCTTAATAAATCTCTTTATAGTAGACTAGATGTCAAACTTATGCACAGACACAAATTTCATTTCTATTTGACATTTCTATTTCTATTTTTTCCATTCTCCGCTTCTCTGCCAGCAGTGACTAATTTTACTATTCTACGATTTCGCTGACAACACCTGAGCTGATAGTTCTTCCGCCTTCACGAATAGCAAAACGGAGGCTTTTTTCCATGGCGATTGGTGTGATCAATTCACCACCGATGGTGATTCTATCACCAGGCATAACCATCTCCACTCCTTCAGGAAGTTCAACGGTGCCGGTAACATCGGTAGTTCTGAAGTAGAATTGCGGTCGATAACCGGTAAAGATCGGTGTATGTCTTCCGCCTTCTTCTTTGGTCAATACATAGATTTCAGCTTTAAATTTGGTATGCGGAGTAATGCTACCCGGTGCGGCAATAACTTGTCCTCTTTTTACACTTGTTTTATCGATACCTCTTAAAAGGAGTCCAATGTTATCTCCGGCTTCTGCCTGATTCATGGTTTTACGGAACATTTCTACACCGGTAACAACGGTTTTAGAAACTTTGGGCGCAAGTCCGACAATTTCAGCCGGGTCTCCTGTTTTCACTAAACCTCTTTCTAATCTACCAGTAGCTACTGTACCTCTTCCGGTAATCGAGAAGACATCCTCTACGGATAAGAGGAAAGGTTTGTCGACATCTCTTTTCGGAGTCGGAATATAATTGTCAATCGCATCCATCAATTCAGCAATCGCCTTGTAGGAAGGATCGTTTGCATCGGTAGCTTCCATGGCTTTTAAAGCAGAACCCTTTACGATGGGAATGTCGTCTCCGGGAAATTCATATTCGTTTAAGAGGTCTCTGATTTCCATTTCAACCAATTCCACTAATTCCGGATCATCGACCATATCTACTTTGTTTAAGAAAACGACAATGTAAGGAACACCAACCTGACGGGCCAATAAGATATGCTCTCTGGTTTGAGGCATTGGACCATCGGCGGCAGATACGACGAGAACAGCACCATCCATTTGAGCTGCACCGGTAATCATGTTTTTAATATAGTCAGCATGTCCGGGACAGTCAATATGGGCATAATGTCTGCTTTCAGTTTCATATTCGGCATGGTATACCGAAATGGTAATCCCTCTTTCTTTTTCTTCCGGTGCTCTATCAATATCATCGAACTCTTTTACTACTGCCAAGTTTTTGGTCGCCAAATACTTGGTGATTGCCGAGGTTAAAGTTGTTTTGCCATGGTCTACATGACCGATTGTTCCCACATTGACATGCGGTTTCGTTCTTACAAATTTTTCCTTTGCCATTTTGTTATTTTCCTCCTTGGATATATAAAATATGATATT
>CBFCZX010000036.1:0-13389 GCA_965602765.1 uncultured Atribacterota bacterium
TGAGCTGTTCTCTTGCCCATATTCCCCTTTCGATTTTTTCTTTCCGTGGTTTTCTAATCGGTTTGTATGTCAATGGCGTCTTTCATTCTTTTACCACGATCAATCGAAGTCAGATTCAGATTCACCAAAAGGATTCTGATATCGATATTCAAGTGGAAAATAAGCACTATGTTTTAAAAATTCAAACCCAAACATTATCTAAAAATTTTATGCTTCTCAATGGTCCCAGGGACGGTAAGATGGTTCCCCTTGTTCAGGAAAACCTGCAAGGCGAAGTATCTATTATTCTGCGAGAAAAAAAATATAATGAAATTATTTTAAGGGATGAGGGCTTTTGCACCGGTATTGAATACGGGGGCGAGCAAATGCTGGTCATGGATAAAAAATGAGTACTCAATTAATCCTTTTTAAAAACGGCGGATAAGGCGCTCAATGGTCAAAGGGGCGGAACCTTCATAGTGATTGTTCACGTTAACTATTAATCGTACTTCTTTTGATAATAAATCACTTATCATGATTTCCAACCGGTCAAGTTCTTCATCTTTTGGTTCCCATAGTTGGTTCCAGATGCTATGGCTTTTCTTTTCCATTTCCTTCCTATCATTTCCCATTAGTCTTATCACGGAAAACCTTTCGATTAAATCATGGTATTTTTCATACAAGTCAAATATAGGAGGCATGTAATACCCTTGTAGAAAAACATGGCTTAAGTTGACAGATTTTAAAAAATGAAAATATTCTTCATTTATGTAATTGGGATTTCTGATTTCCAAACAATAATTAAAACCAAGCGGGCATTTTTTAATAAATGTAGAAAATTTTTTCTGAAAAGCTATTTGGTTTGGCATTTTCATTTTGTTTAAATATTCAAATTGAAATATAAATGCTCCTACTCGACTTTTCATTGGCTGAAGCAATCTTAGAAATTCATTGAATATATCACTGGAGAGAAAGAAAGGATTTTGCTTTAAAGCTTCCTTTTTATCTTTTCTATAATGATGAGTTAAGGTGATTGCATTCGGAACTTTAATGCTGAATTGAAAATCATCAGGAACAGCATTTACATACCCGGCAACTATTTCCGGCCTTGGTAAGGTTATATTATTTCCCGGAAACAAAGACCAAAACCATTGGTCAATTTCCACTGTATTATAATGTCTTGCATACTCATTTAAGTAATCACCAACATCTTTAGAATATATAATTCCCTTCCATGATGGATATTTCCAGCTACATGTTCCTATTTTTAACAAACCTGAAAATTTATTCATGATTATACTCTCATTGTTGAATACGTAATAAAAAATTTCACTGGCATATTATAGATATCTAGTTATTTATTTTTAAATGGGGAAGAATTCCTTATTTTGAAATGAAAACAGTCTTCTTGTTGGGTTTTGGTGCTTTTATGACTAAAAATTTTAAAATACCATTACTTTCATTATACCAGCAATGCACAATGTCTTTTGGACTTTCAATCAGTGTATCTTTTTCTACCTCTGCTTTTTCTTTACCGATTTCAACTATTCCTCTACCTTCCAATACATAAAAAGCAACATCCACAGGTGTTATATGACGTGTCAAAGATTGTCCCGGCTCTAAGGTGATTATTGATATTACCGCTGAATTTTTAGCATACAGATTTCGTGCATCTACATTATGAGCATTTTCCATAATTTGCATTTCTGATAATATTTTAATAATCATTTTAAATCTCCTTTTTATTTATCACTTTAATTATATGATTTTAATGTACATTTAATTCTGTAATTTTAATTGGTTGTTTTATTATTTTTTCTCTCTTGTTAATGCTATTCTATTTATTCCTAAATACTAGAAGATGTTATCTTTTCCCTTGTTTATCTTGGAAAATATCATTTTATTTCGGTGTGATTAAGATAACTGAGCAATTTTTTAAAAGCTACAGGAATCGCATAGGTATTCAACTGGGAAATAGAAATCCACTTTTCCCTTTGCAAGTCAAGATTAACCTCCGAAAATGAAGGAAAATGATACAATTTCATCAACCACACCAGGTGTGTAAAAACGTGCTTGACCTCTCCGATAAACACTGGCTTTTTATTGATCAAGATTTGATAAGCATTCTCTAGGACACTTTTAATGCTATCACCTCCGGTGTACTCCTTAATTTTTTCCGTTGACGGTAAAGCCCACATATTGGCCAAAAGCCCACCAGGTGGACGTTTCACCAATAATAATTTATTTTCTTTAGAAATTAGAGCCATTTCCATAGTAAGCTTTTTTGGTTTTGTTTTTTTTGCTAGGTTGGGGATTATATCCTGTTTATTGTGTAAAAATGCTTTACAGAGATAATCAACTGGACACTTGGAACATACAGGCTGTCGGGGCATACAGGCAATTGCACCAAGTTCCATGATTGCCTGGTTAAACATGCCGGCATCTTCCCGTGGTAGAATCTTTAAAGCAAACTCTCTTATTTTTTTAATAGTTTTTGTTTTTTTTGTATCTTCGGTTATTAGAAAAATTCGACTGATGACTCGAGCTACATTTCCATCTATTGCCGGCTCCGGTTGATTAAAAGCAAAACTCGCAATTGCACCGGCCGTATAGGGTCCGATACCAGGCAAATCAATAAGTTGTTCAAATTCACCAGGTAAATTACCCTGAAATTTATCCATAATAATCTGAGCGGTCTGATGCAGTTTTATCGCACGGTTATAATAGCCGAGGCCTTCCCAATATTTTAATACCTGTTCTGTTGAAGCACACGATAATATTTCAACCGTAGGAAATTTATTAATAAATCGAAGGTAATATTGAGAAGCAGTTTTCACCTGGGTCTGTTGTAACATGATTTCAGATATCCAGATATGATATGGATTCTTTGTTTCTCTCCAGGGTAATGAGCGATGGTTTTCATGATACCAATTTATTAAATCTAGCTGGAAGCGGTCAACCGGAAATGATTTAGGCAATTTTTTTCCTTCCACAAACAATAAAATTCGATTATTTATATTTGACTCGAACAGACTAAATAAAATCATTTGATGGTTATTATAGTTGAACTGTTTTTTTGATAATTTTTAAAATAGTGGTGAAAAATAATTCATTTTAACCAAAGATTGTTTTGCTGAAGAATTAACTCACAATAATCATCAAAGCATTGAATTTCCCGAAAAGTTTAAAGTTATTTTTTATCTACAATATTCATCAATTTAAGGTTGGAGAAATCGTATGTTAATTTAATAAAACTATGTCTTTTTTATTTCCTGTATAATCTCTTCAACATGGCCTTCTACTTTTACCTTAGGAAATATTTTCATGATACTACCATTTTTATCAATCAAAAAAGTTGTTCTCTCAATCCCCATGTATTCCTTTCCGTACATTTTCTTTTTCTTCCAGACACCATACATCTCACAAACCTTCCCCTCTTCATCGCTTAGAAGGATGAAAGGTAGATGATGTTTACTGATAAAACCGACATGCGATTTCATGCTGTCCTTACTAATCCCCAGAACAACGGTATCTATTTTCTCGATTTCTTCATAGTTATCTCTGAAATTAATCGCTTCAAGGGTACATCCCTTGGTATTATCCTTCGGGTAAAAATACAATATAACATTTTTACCCTGAAGGCCGGAAAGTGCTACTTGGTTCCCCTGGCTATCGGGTAAAATAAACTCCGGAGCTTTTATTCCTTCTTTTAATTCCATTTTTTTACCTCCTTTTATTTACAGGACCACTTGAATGGGCGGATCATATTTATATTGCTAAGTGTCACTAAAAAATCATACCATTTATAATCTGAAAACTATTTTAATTTTTCTCCCGGATACTTTTGGAGAAATACATAACAGTTTCATTCAATGAGTTTAAGACAACACATTCCGGTCTTCATCCGAAATATCATTGACAACTTATTTCCTTTTCAATACACTAAAGAAAAACAAGTAAATTACTGAGGAGAATTAAAATGACTACTTCAGAAATACTGAATCGCATTGATATTCCCAGAAACAAGCTTTACTATTTAGAAAAAAAAGGATATATAAAATCTCAAACAATAGTTCAAGGAAATCATAAAATAAAAGATTATTCTAAAGATGATTTTGTAAAAATTCAAACCATCTGGCATCTGGTTAAGCAAGGTTTAAAATATCAAGCTGCGTATGAAAAAGCAATGGACGTTATCGATGACCGCTAAAATAATTGGGAATGGTTCCTTATTTTTTATATGCCAACTTTTATGGCGATAAAATAACTAATCAAAGAAACTGAGGCGGATAATACCATACCCCAAATAATATCAACTATTGTTACCAGAAGCGGCCAGTCCTTAATCGTCGCTAAATTTGTCAGGTCATAAGTAGAATATGTAAATAAACCAAATAAAGCACCCAAATATAAAGCATTTAACCAATCTTTCTTTTCAAATGAGGGCGATAAAACAAAAACAACCAGACCGGCAATGAATAGCAAATAGAAGATGATAGCAGCAAACCAGTTAAGATTTGTTTTCATTAAAAAACCAATCTGCTCGCGGATAAAATTTTTTGCTATCAGGCCGAGCCAAATCATATCAATTATAAAAAATACAGGCAAGGCAATTATATATAATTTGATGAACATAATCCCTCCTAATAATTATACAATTGAATTTCTATCACAAAAAGCACATCAAATCTGAATACTTCCTACCATAATATGGAACGTAAAAATAAATCTATTGCCAAATTTTTAATATAATTTCCAGTTATTGTCTATTTTTTCTACATTGATAGTCTTTTCTCCGCTATCTTCTGTAATGGATCCATTAATATTTATCTCGAAAGATAAAAATCCATCCACCGTTGCAAATTTTCCGGTAATAATAATATCACTAATATAAAAAGAATAGTCTAAGGTTATATCTGCAATTGACGAATCCCACTGAGCCACATTATTTTCTATGTTAATGACGTCATTATATGGTATTGAATTAAAGATGCAATAGCTTTTTGCCTTCTCCCAGTTTTGTTGGTTGATAGCAGAGTAATATCTATTGATGAGATAAGTTATCTGTGCTTCATCAGATAAGGGAATACATCCGGATAATATGAAAATTGAAATAATGAGTAAAGTAAGGAAAGCGATTAAAAATTGTTTTTTTCTCAATGAAAACCTCCTCTTCTATGAATGAAATCATATAGAAAAAATATTTAATATTACTCCTTGGAACATATAGCGATTAATAACAGCAATATCAATAAACGCTTTAAAATCGCATTAATCAGTAAACATTTTTCTTGAATTTAACATGAAAACCATCATTTATCCTAGTCAAATGATTTGATTCAATTTTTTCACTAAAATATAACCTGATAAACACTTCCCTTAATATTCATCTAAATGGTTGAACTCTGCATTTTCAATCCAAGATTCCGGTCGGGAAACAAATTCAACCAGATTTTCAAGTAAAAACATATGCTTTTTTTCTTCTTCAGCTAATTTTAAAAGGAGATTCTTTTTGGTTTCATCTTCCATTTTATCGCTCATCTCTAAATAATGGTTGTAACTCTTTTCTTCAAATTCCTGAGCCTTACGGTAGAAATCTGCTTGAGCTAAATTAAAGTTAAATGCTAATTTTTTTCCTTTGATTTTCATAAAGATATTTTTAGCATTTGTCAAGATATTTGTTTCTGCAAATTTCGAGTAAGTATCGGTTTTCATCATCTGTTCAACAATTCCAAAATGCTTAGCTTCTTCATCTGCCAGCATCTTTAAAATGAACCGTAATCCCGCGTCATCTGTTTTTGTCATTAACTCTTTATAATATGCTTCACTCTCTTTTTCCAGTTTTAATGCATATTGATAAATATTCATTTACTTTCCTCCTATTTAAAATATTTAAATCCGGATTATTTAAAAAAAGGCTGCAATAAAGAAATAAATTCCGTGATGTATTCCTTTTCTAATACTGATTATTTACCTGATAAAGTCTGGAAACATTTGAATCTTTTCATTTTCTATGATGGAATAATGGATGCATACATGAAATATATAATTATATTTTATATATAAGAAGTAATTATGTCAATGAATGATTAAATTGAGTGATTGAACTAAAAAAACTTTTATTTCTCATTAACCGGCATGGTTTTTTACTCTGTTTTTACAATTCAAAACCTAAAAAAGTTTTTACTAAATATCCGATCACAAAAGAAAGGGATGCAACGCCAATGCTAATGATTGCCATCTCTAAAAACCTTTTTTTAAAGTTATAATCATTGGCAACAGAAATGTAAAAATTAAAAATAAAAATAATCGTTATAGCGATTAACACTGTTGCGATTAAACTATAGATATAATTGGAAAATAAAAAATAAGGAGCGACAAGGGCAATTACAGTAAAAATATAGGCAATTCCCGTATACATTGCCGATTTAGTAGCTTTTTTTTGGATTTCCGGATCTGCTTCTGATTTATTAGATAGATATTCGCTAGCCGCCATAGAAAGTGAAGCAGAAATACCGGTTATCAAACCCATTAATGCTATGACTCTTGAATTTTGTATAGATAGAGTAAATCCTGCCAGGGCACCGGTTAGTTCAACCAATGCGTCATTCAATCCCAAAACAACAGAGCCCATATAAGAAAGTCTCTCCTCATTGATCATATTAATGAGCTCTGCTTCGTGTTTTTCCTCCGCTTCAATAATTTCTTGTATTTCGGGAATATTGCCATGCATTTTCTTGTATTTTTTTTGAGCTGCCTCTTCCCCTCTTTCCAGCAATTTTATGCCAAAAGTCAAACCAAAAATCCTTGATATCAACACATAAAAAAAGACCTTCAATTTATTCACCTTTAGACTTGTTTTGGTATATTTTTTAAAGATATGGGCATGTTGTTTTTCATCTTCAGCAATCCGTTTTAACACCTGAGTATTATGCTTGTCTTTGACTAATTCAGCCAATTTTCCATATACCTCTGTGCCTATCAATTCATCCTGTTGTGCTTTTTTTAATTCAATGATTTCAACATTTTTCATTTTTCTATATTTAACCTCTCCTTTTTTAACACCCCGATTTATCCTACGGTTAGCATGTATGTTATATGTTATCTTTCAGATGCCAACTAATTGTTTTAATTTTTATATGATATTTTAATATACGACATCAATTTATCAATTCCTTCTTTTTTTAATACGGAAAAGCAATCTCTGTTCTTTTTTAAATAAAATGATGATTTTAATCTCACTTTGGTAAAATATTATTTTTGAAATTGAAAAATCATAATCCTGGTTCATTTTTTTATATGATATAATGAAGAATAATCTAAAAAGGAGATAGTATGGTGGACACGATTTTACAGTGGGGGATTAATTTTATTACAGTTATACAAAAGATTGATACACCATTACTGGATTCTATTTTTCGAGCTATTACTACACTTGGAGACGAAGTATTCTACTTGATTTTGTTTCCTTTTCTTATTTGGTGTGTCGATTTTTATCTGGGAATAAAGATCGGCATCCTCTTTTTAATATCTGTCTTTGTAAATATCGGATTTAAAGAACTATTTCAACAGCCCCGTCCTTTTGAAATTCTACCGGAAATTCAAAGAATTCATGCTTCCGGATATGGATTTCCCAGCGGCCATGCCCAATCCTCCATAGTTGTTTGGGGTAGTATGGCTTACTGGAAAAAACAAACTTGGATCCGCAATCTTTCTATTTTACTGATCCTTTTAATTGGGTTTTCGCGAATTTATCTGGGTGTTCATTTTCCCACAGACGTCCTGGGAGGATGGTTAATAGGTGGATTTATTCTCTGCTTAAGTTATTTTATATCATTAAAGCTTAAGCTTAATACTATCACAGGAAATATGATATTTAAAATCATTGGTATTACGCTATTACCGATAATTCTATTACAATTTCAATCATCAACGGATATTATCAGTTCGGTGGCTGCTTTGACTGGTGTCGGTTATGGTCTGCTATTATTTGATTCTTCTATTGGCGGGATTCGACCGGGAAACTGGCTGCAACGGTTTCTAAGTTTTTTAGCTGGAGTTATCGGTATCGCTATTCTTTACCTGGGATTGAAATTCATACTACCTGTAGAAGGTGAATCTTTCTATCAGTTTGGCCGATTTTTCCGCTATCTTTTAGTGGGCATGTGGGTAAGCTTCGGAGCACCTCGACTATTTATTCAGATTGGATTGGCCAACCAAATTAAAAATGACTGATAAAAATGAAGGACATGGGAAAATATATATCCATGTCCTTCCAACTTATTATTGCTTTATATCTCTCGAAACAAGTCTAACTTTAATATTCCAGTTCTTGTTTGCGCTAGCATAACCTTCTCTAAGACAATTTTACTGTTTCCGGTTCGATATCTATTTTATCTATGATATGAAAATGAAAAGTGTATGCATTGGGTAGTTTGATACCTAATGCTTCAAGGGCTAGTTCCTCAATATTTTTAATAAAGATAAATTGAATATCTTTCTTTACTTCATCCGGTACATCATAAAGGTCCTTCTTATTTTCCAACGGAAGGAGTATTTTTTTAATCCCCGAACGATGGGCAGCAATGACTTTTTCCTTAATTCCTCCTACCGGGAGTACTGCTCCTCTCAAAGATATTTCACCAGTCATGGCAGTTTTAGCATCTACCGGTATCCCCGTAAGAAATGAAGCAATTGATGTAAAAATGGCTACCCCCGCGGATGGTCCATCTTTTGGAATAGAACCCTGCGGCACATGAATATGCAGGTCATGTTTATCAAAATCTATCTGTTTAAATCTTAGAACTAACCTGGATCTTACCAAACTCTGAGATATTTTTGCAGATTCCTTCATTACATCACCCAGTTGTCCTGTTAACATCAAATGACCTTTTCCCGGCATAAAGACACATTCGATAAATAAAATTTCTCCGCCAACCGGAGTCCAGGCTAATCCGGTCACAACGCCGGGAGGATTGGATGTTTTTACCCGATCATAGGATGCTGTTTCAGGGCCTAAAATATCGAACAGTTTACCTTCGTCGATAAGGTAAGGAAGCTTAACTTCATCAACGACAATTTTTTCTGTTGCATGTCTGGCAATGGCTGATAATTGTTTTTTAATCCCTCGAACACCGGCTTCACGGGTATATTTATTGATGATCGACCGCAATGCATTATCTTCTATCATCAATTGTTTGTTGTTAAGACCATGGATTTTTAAGACTTCTTCCACCAGATGTTTTTTTGCAATATGATATTTTTCGGTTGTGGTATAACTGCTAATCTGAATGATTTCCATTCTGTCCTGCAGCGGAGCTGGAATTTCTCTCAGGGAATTTGCTGTACCGATAAAGAATACATCTGACAAGTCATAGGGAACTTCCAGGTAGTGGTCCGAAAATGAATTATTCTGCTCGGGATCCAAGACCTCAAGCAAAGCACTCGCAGGGTCTCCCAGATTAGAAGAAAGCAGTTTATCGACCTCATCCAAAATAAATACAGGATTTTTGGTGCCTGCTTTTTTTATTCCCTGAATGATTCTTCCCGGAAGAGCACCGACATAAGTCCTCCTGTGACCCCTAATCTCTGCTTCATCTCTGACTCCCCCAAGACTTATACGAACATATTCTCTTTGTAATACTTTCGCAATGCTCTTTCCCAGGCTGGTTTTTCCGGTTCCCGGAGGACCCACAAAAAGCAAAATTGAACCCTGTTTGTTATTCTGAAGTTTCATAACAGTTAGATGCTGAATGATTCTTTCTTTTACCTTTTTTAGCCCATAATGATCTTTCTCTAAGATTTTTTTTGCTTCTTTAATATTTATTTCTTTAACACAGCTTTTTCCCCAAGGAAGCGACGTCAGTAAATCCAAATAGCTTCTAATCACCCCGGAATCAATACTGTTCGGATTCTGTTCTCTTAATTTGTCATATTCTTCCCTGGCAATTTCCTTAATATCTTCCGGCATTCCAGATTCATTGATTAACTGAAGATAATCCTTTTTCTTGTTTTTTTGCGGATTATCCTCTTTTAATTCTTCCTGTATCGCTTTTAATTGTTCCCGAAGCATTCTTTTACGATATTGCTTGTTTACCTCTCCGCTTAATTTGGCATTGATTTCCATTTGGAATTCGATATTTTCCTTCTGTTGAATTAAAACATCTAGAAACTTTAAGCTTTTCTTTTTTCTGGATCTCATTGCCAGTAATTCCTGTTTTTCACAAACAGGAATATTGACAAACTGCATTAAATAACTAATCAGCTGTTCCAGATTTTTCACGCTTTTGATGTATTCGATATAATTTTTTGAACCAATAAATTTACCACTAATTTCTGTGATTAGTTTTATCGCATATTCAAGTATCTGTTTTTGTGTATGTTTCTCTAAATCTTGAATATCGGGAACCATTTCATATTTGCCAATGTAATATTCATCCTCATGTTGAATATTTTTAATCTCAACTCTTTCAAGAACTTCAATATCGATATCATAGGTTGTATTCGATTCCACTATTTTTTCAACCTTTACCAAACTTCCAACTGTATATAAATCTTTCTCCCGGTAATTTTCATAATTACATCCTTCTTTAAGCAATAGAGCAATGGCATGATTATCATCCTGCTTAATTCTGGAAGATATTTTTTTACCCTCGGATTTTTCAATTTTAATCGTACTTTTTATTCCTTTAAATAACACATGTCCTAGCATTGCTATAATAACTAATTCATCTTTAATGTGGTTATCTTTCATGATTTTCACCTCATTTCCTGTATTGAAATTTTTTCATTCACTTTCTTGCTTTCTTTTTTAAGTCATTTCCCTTAAGTCATTCTTTTCGCTCTATTGATAAGTTACCGGTTTCATAAAATTTCAATTCCCTCTATCTCTACTCTCTTTTCCCTTTAATTATTGCTATTGTACTGAATTTTATGTTAGTTTTGCTTTACCTAACTATAGTCTAAAAAAATATAATATTTAATCTACTTTCGACAATATTTCTATCAAAATACTTATATCTTCATCTTTTAAACAATCCTTCACTCTTCTGATAAAATCCTCCAATACAATCTTTTCCAATCTGGCAATGGCTTTCCCCCTATCGGTGAGAAAAAGATAATATACCCTTGCATCATGTGTACATTGTTCCTTTTTAAGGCAATTTAATCCAATAAATCTCTTCACCATCTCGGTAATGGATGGCTTCGACAGATTCAATTCTTCAGCCAATTGACTTATTGTTACATATTCATGTTCATCAAATTTTTTTAGATATTCAATCTGCTTAATGGTCAATTCGGATATATTGTATTTATCCATCACGCAAAATCTACACTCTGATTTAACCCGCATAAAACTATCAAAAACGCTAAATAGACTGTTTTCTTTTCCCAAATTAACACCCCAATAGTTAGTTAGTGCTTAACTAACATTCTAGTATGATATTTTATTATTGTCAATAGCTTATAGAAATATATTTTTCATAGTACGTGAAACCAGGTAAATCTTAGATGTAAATTATAAACGTAGAGTAAATCTTAAATACATCTTAATTTAAGCTTAAATCATATTAATTATGGTAATACCCAGGTAAAATTGACTAAATTTATTCTTTGAAAATTGAAATCTTTTGATTTAGTAATCTCCAGAACAATAAAATCAATTTCTCATTTAGAAAACTTACTTATTTTCTGAGGATTTTAACTTCTACTCCAGATAAACAAAATTGAGTAGATTTAATCTGGTCAGTGAAAAGTAACCATGATTCTTTACCGCCATAGTGAGGGCATGTTTTCATGCTCCAAATATACTGCAATATCAATAATTTTTCAATATTCTAAGTGCAACTTAATTATGGCATTACCATTTTTATAATCGCAAGTACAAAAAATCCAAAAAAGCATCTAAGCTTAAAATTTACCTCTTTCTTTCTTTGTTTTTCTATAGAACATTCATCTCTTTAAGTACTTCTTTTAATTTGCTTCTCGCCTCTTCGCTTAGAGGTTCTACCGGTTTCAAGGTAGAGCCCACTTCAATGCCTAAAAGGTTTAAACCTTCCTTCATAACTACCGGGAAACTCCCTAAACCAAAAGCCATACGCAATGGCGCCAACTGGAATTGAGCCTTTAAGGCTGCTTGAAGATTGCCTTTTTGGTATTCTTCGTATATCTTAACCACGATCTGAGGGACGATGTTGGCAGTTGCCGCAATCGCTCCTTTTGCTCCGTAAGCCAATAAGCCATAAATCAGGGTATCCCTGCCGGCCAGAACAGAAAAATCATCATCGGTCCTGCGGATATATTCAGCTCCTTGAGTCATGTCGCCACTACTGTCTTTGATGCCTACAATATTATCAATCTTACTCAACTTAACAACCAGATCAACACTAAGATTAATCCCCGTACGGCCGGGATTATTATATAGAAGAATGGGTAAATCGGTAATGGAAGCTACCTGTTGATAATGATTAAAAAGTTCCCGCTCATTGGGACTAATAAAAACCGGGGTAATCACCGAAAGGGCATCAACCCCTATTTCGGTTGCTAATTTTGTAAGAAGTAAGGTTTCTTTAGTCGTAATTGCTCCTGTACCTGCATAGACCGGTAGTCTTTTATTGGTTACCTCCATGACCGTTTCCAGAATTTCTCTTTTCTGATTGAAATCAAGACCATACCATTCTCCGGTACTTCCTAAAGAGAACAGACCATGCACTCCGCCTTCTATCAAATAATTCACTACTCTCTTTATTCCTTTTTTATCAACATTCTCATCCTTGTCCAAGGGAGTTATCATTGGAGGAATAATGCCTTTAGGTTGTATTGTCATTTCTTTGCTCCTTTCTGAATTTCTATTTTTTTTCCAATGAAATACTGTTTAATTTCTCATAAAACATCGCTACTCCACCATGATCTGCTTCCGCAATCACTCCCTCTTTGGCCAAGACTGCTTTTTTCGCATGGGGGGAATTCGGTAATATGGTGATAATTATATCACGGCGGGAAGCTATATCTTAACAAGAAGAACCTTTTTTAGCACCATAATCTAACACCTTTTCTAAAGCATTTTATTTGTATCATAAGCAATGAGAGAATAACCTGCATCCAGCAGGTTTTTAACCATGGGGTTCCCCATAATTCCCATTCTAATAAATCCGATTTTTTGCATAGTATACCTTCTTAATAAAATAAAATGCAAACTTAAAATGAATTAAATTTCTTGATGGTAATAATTACAAATAATTACTAACTGGCAATTCCCTGGCATTCTACCTTAAGGCTTAATAAAAAAATCATTAGCCAGTACTTATTCCAACCAATGATTTTTCAAAAAAATATCATGAAAAATTAATAAATTTCAAAGGTAAAAATATCACCACAGTTTAGTAATTTTGTTTTTTTTGGAAAATGAAG
>CBFCZX010000037.1:0-13330 GCA_965602765.1 uncultured Atribacterota bacterium
GTTTCACTTAAAATTTCTGCTAGTGCTTCCGGAGAAAGAATCACCGTATACTCTCCCGGTTCTATCTCTACCTGGTTTACATTTTTTAAAGCGGTTTCTAAAAGTTCATCACCTATCTTTTCGATGTTAAGATGATGAATATCGCTACTTATAAAAGAACGGTAAGCAGTCGAATTATCTTTAGAAATAACACTGTTGAAATCTACTTTTGTTTCACGGTTAAAAGCAAAAAGGCCTTCAGAATTTGCTACCACTATGGTCTCTGCTCCGGTTTCAAACGCTCCTGAAGCCTCATAACCTTTTTGATTGGCTTTCTCGACCAGTCGCTTGATTAATCTTGCACGGTCAAAGGGTGTAAATTTTTCAGTTTCTTCAGAATATTTACCTTCTATTTGATAAATCTGGGGCTTTACCTGATGATATGGATAGTCCAATTCAGGCATTATTCTGCATAATTCTATAGCTCTTTTTATATTTTTTAATAGCACCGATTCATCCAAATTGTTTATTTTTACTACGCTGATTTTACCTTTATCAATCACTTTAAAAGTTAGATTTAAATCAGTTTCTGCTACATTCTGATGAATGGTTGATTGGGCAAATCTAGTTAGTCCAGTATTATTTTCCGAGGCAATCATTTCAAAATTAAGATTTTTAAAGTCTTTTTTTATCTTTTTAATAAAACTTTTCCAAAAATATATATTCTTCATTTTGAAGCACCTACCTTGATATTCCTGAATCGCGCCGGCGAAGTACCATGGCCCACGTGCATGGTCTGTCCCGGTTGCCCCTTACCGCAATTGGGCACGCCCCATATATGCCAATATTTATTATTGCTTATTGCGTCACATGAATGCCAGAATTCTGGCGTGATCCCATGATATACCGCATTTTTGTAAATTCTGCCCAGTCGTCCATTTTTTATTTCGCGGGCTATTTCTGTACTAAATTGAAAATTTAATCTTTTATCATCTATGCTCCAACTTTTATTAAAATCCAGATACAAACCCCTTTTAATATCTGAAAGCAATTCATCGAACTCTAGCTCTCCCGGTAACAAGTTAATATTGGTCATTCTAACCAATGGTATCCTGTTCCAGCTTTCCGCCCTGGCAGTTCCATTGCTTTTTAGTCCCAATTTAAAAGCATCCTCTCTGGATGTCAGATACCCGGTAAATTTCCCCTTATTTACCAAAAAACTTTTACAGGCAGGAACGCCTTCATCGTCATATCCAAAAGAACCTAATCCTTCCGGAAGTGTGGCATCTGCCGTAATCGTCACCAGAGAACTCCCATAAGCAAAATGATTCAACTTATCTAAAGTTAAAAAACTGCCTCCTGCATAGCTTAGTTCTTTTCCAAGTACCCGGTCTAATTCAGCAGAATGTCCACAGGATTCATGTACCTGCAGAGCAAGTTGACTTCCTCCTAACACAATATCGGTTTCGCCTTCCGGACAGAAAGGAGCAGAAAGAAGTTCGTTTGCTTCCCCTGCAACTCTTTCGGCATTTTCCAATAACGCCATTTTTTCAATAAATTCATAACCGGAAGTAGCATAATCACCGCCGAAGCTTGCAGGGTAGGAGCGAATCTGAAAATCTCCATCTTCTATGGCATAAGCACAAATGCCACCTCCGGACTCATAGAGCGTCTGTTCGATTTCAGAACCTTCGGTCGACAAAAACCATTTATGCGTTTTCCAAAAGTCAAGTGAACCTTCCGATTTTTTTACTTTATCTTTTAACATTAAATTTGTTGCTTGAATTAAAAGTTCTATCTTCTCGGTAGAGCCTATTTCGAAAGGATCTTTAATAATAGGAGTGATATAACTGGTAATATGCTTATCCTCCGAAGCAAGTTGTATATTCTCTTTTTTTACGATGGCGGAAGCTCTGGCAATTTTTACTGCTTGAGCTGCAGTTTTTAATAAAGCATCTTTTCTTAAATCATTAGTAGAAGCAAATCCCCAGGCACCATTAACCAGCACTCTTATTCCCGTCCCTCTATCATTTGAAATGTTATAGGCGGAAAGTACTCCGTTTTCTACTTCAATTATTTCTCTATCGATTTCTACGAATCGAATATCGGCATAATCTACTTCTGATTCCAGGTAACCTAAAATGTTTTTCAATGTTTTTTTCATATATATGATCACTTCCTCTTCATCATTTGTCTTAAGTAAATTGGCCTGATACAAAGAAGCTGCGTAAAATAATTACTGAATTAAAAATATTACTAATCAAATATAGCTTTATCCACTTCTAGTCCCCTAATACTGCAATAACTACTCCGCCTATACCTACATGTACACTCAAAGCCGGAGAAGCTTGGGTGATGATTATACTTGAGGAACTGAATAGGTTTTTAATCTTCTCATAATACCACTGTGCAAGCTCCGGAGCTGATACATGGGCAATACCGAAACGTGGATTTTTTACATTTTTAGCAAAATTAACTGCTAAATCCAAAGTTTTGCGTACTAATCTTTTTTGACCTATTGTTTTTGCCGCTTCTACAATATATCCGTTATCATCGATGGATATGACCGGTTTTAGATGAATCATCGTTCCCAAGAAACCTTTGGTCCTGCTCAAACGGCCGCTTTTCATTAAATACTTTAAAGTAGGTATACTGACGAATATTTTAACATTTTTGCTAGCTTTTTTTAACTTATCAATGATTCCCTTTATAGGGTATCCTTCTTTAATGAGGCGAGCAGCTTCGATCAACATTAATCCCAAAGCAATGGTCGTTGTTTTGCTATCAACCGTAAATATTTTTTTATGATAATTTGTGCTTTTAGCTCCAACCCTGGATGCCTGTATTGTCCCACTTAATTTTTCTGAAAGATGCAAGGAAATGATAGATTCATGTTTATCCGCAATTTTATTATACATTTCTTCAAAAGATGCAGGAGGAGGTTGTGAAGTAGATAATCTTTCATTTGATGTCCGTAAAAGCCGGCTAAAATCATCAGGTTTTATCTCTACCTGGTCTAAATAACTTTCTTTTCCCACTTGTATAACTATGGGCACAACATGAATATGATGCTCTTTGATAATTTCCGGTGGTAGATCACAGGTTGAATCCGTCACCAATCCAATATTGGAAGGTTGGGCATACTTTTTATTTTGTTGAAACATGTCATCAATTTTTATTTGATCGACTGTTCCGAATTCAGACAGACAGGAAAAGACCGCTTTCGGAAAATCAGTATGTATATGTATATGTACTTTATCTTTAGAGCCGGCAACAATTAAGGAATCTCCGAACGGAGATAATTTACTACGAATTGCATCCCGGTTTAAGTTCACTCCTTCAACCAGGCATTCGGAGCAAAATTGAAAATTTATCTCCGATTCTATTCCTGCGATATTATATTTCTTTATCTGTTTTATTGAAGAATCAATCGATGTCAAAGATTTGATTTTCTCAGATTCAATATAATGCACAATTGCTTCTATTAAATTGACAAAGCCTTGTGCTCCAGCATCTACCACACCCGCTTTTTTCAAAACGGCCAGCTTATTGGGTGTTTCAGCTAAAGATTCACGGGCTCTAGCCAGTGATTTTTTAAAAAGCTCGGCAAAATCGGAAGTGTCAAGAGAATACTTGCTAAGATAATTAGCCCAATCTTTCATGACTGTAATAATGGTGCCTTCCCTGGGATTGGAAATTGCTTCCCTGGCTTGCTCAGCTGCCTTAAGTGCGGCATATGCAAAAGCCCTGGTCGATAATCGAATTTTGCCGTGGGTTGCCTCGGCTAAACCTTGAAAATATTGGGCTAATATTGCTCCCGAGTTTCCCCTGGCACCTTTTAATGCTGAATCGGCTATAACAGAGCTAATCTCTGCAAAAGAGGAATCATTGCATTTTTTTACACCTTCCAAAATACTGTTCATGGTCAATGACATGTTCGTTCCGGTATCCCCGTCCGCTACCGGAAAAACATTAATTTTATTTAAATAATTTTCCATTTGATTAATTCGACGGGAAGAATAAATCATAAAACGTTTAAATCGAATGCCATTTAGATACCTTATTTGGATTTTCATTATAAATCAATCTCCGTATCTTCAATTTATAGAAAAATGAACTACTGTCTATGTAGTTTTATTTATAAAAAATATTAATTAATGACTTTTTTTACTTTTCCTTTTGTTATGATTTATACCAATTCCTTAAAATGCTTAATGCCCTCAATGTAATCCATTTGCTTGGTTTTCCTTTTTGCTCGATATTGGTTATGAATCGATTGTTAAAAGAATTTTTTAAAATCCATTTCCCCTGGTCATTTTGTTGAGAAATGACTTCTTCTATTGCTTCCTGCATACGAACATCTTTCGTGCCAAGTTTCATCAATATTATCAATATTTCCAAAATATCTGTCTGGTACATCAGGGGAAATCCAAAACGCAGCCATCCGGGCCTGGATATTTTTCCCAAATGATGGCTTTTTTTATAAATATGATGTTTTAAAAGATATTCTTCTCCCGTTTTAATAGTTGAGTTGATAGCTTCACTTCTTTTATCCGGAGGAATTTCTGATAAAGCTTTTAAGGATTTAACAACCCCCATATGGCAAGTATGCTTTCCCCAGCAGGATTCTGCCTTATCATAAGGCCAGCCGACCGGCTTTTTAGCAATACCATCATCAAAACGCTGATAACGGATAATCCATTCAATCGCTTTCTGCAATCTATTGTCTTTTAAATATCCAAAGCGGATTAAACTGAAGACCATGTTGCCATTTAAACATGGAATCACTCCACTGTGCCTTCCGCCACCCGTTTTCTTGTTAGGCCATACAGAAAAACCACCGCTTTCTTTATCCTGGGCTTGATGTAAAATGAATTCGCAGGCCTTTTTAATCCTATTATCTTTCTTATCTGCTCCTAATTCAGCCAGAATAATAATCTGCCATACGGTTCCTATATATTTTTCAGTATAATATTTATCCCTTTCTCCCCAAAATCCTTCCTCGTTTTGCCGGGATAATATTTTAACCACCGGATTTTGCAGCATAATATTTTTTTTCGCTTGAAGAATTTTTGGAGAATTTTCTGTTTCACCCAAAAGTCCGGTCAGCGTATAATAACGAACAGCAGCATTTTCTTCCAGCAATAACCAGTTTAAAACATCTTTTTTCAAAAAATCAGTCCATTTTTTCATTTTAACCCCATACCGTAATATATAATCCCAATCCATTCATGGAGAGCTCTCACATTATGCTCGAATGAAAAAATATTTGGGAAAAAAGCTACAAAATAAGGTAAATCTTCAAAAATATAATTCACCGGAGCGGGAATTATATCTATTCCCTGGTTTTGGAATAATTGTACGGAACGTTTCATATGCAGGGCACTGGTTAACAATATAATTTTCTCGTAATCCTTGCCCTTTAATTTTTCCAAAGTATAATCGGCATTTTCCAGGGTAGTCCTGGAGTTTTCCTCAAGAATTACTCTATCCGGGTCTACTCCCCAGGATATAAGCACTTCTTTCATGACTTTGGCAATGGAAACACTACCATGGCTTCCCAGGGGCATTCCTCCGCTAACCCATATATCTACCTGATATTCTTGATAGACCTTGAATCCGCCATATAATCTCGCAAGGGTGACCTCTCCGATTTCTGCCCCGTATGCACCCGCTGCCGGAGAATCTTCGACCATCCCGCCTGCCAAAATAACGATTGCACTTTTTTTAAAAGGGTCACGCATGGCAAATTCATTTTGACGATTTAACGGAAGATAAGCATTTTCCAGAGGTCTTAATAGCAACCATTCACCAAACCAGGAACTAAAAATATATGATAAAAGCAAAAATAAGAAAGTCAGCCACACAGCAGCTTTTCTTCTCTTTGACAAGAATAAAAGGACAATTATTAATATAAATAACAGAAACAATCCCGGAGGAAATATTAATTGTTCAATAACTTTTCGTAAATGTAACCAACCAAATTCCATAACTCTACATCAACCTTAAGTTTTTTCATTATAAAAAATATGAGCAATTATTTATTAATATTCTTCTTTTTTATTAAAAATCCTTTTTTATTTTCTAATATTACTGCAAGTGGATTATTTAGATATAATGAATGAAGCTTTGTTTTACTTTTTCTCCGCTGATTTCCTGCCATACCCGACGATAAATATCAATCTGTTTTTGATAGACTTCTGTCAGCCTTGGATAATCATCCCTGTTTTCCGGACAATCTGTTTTGTAATCGACAACTACCCAGCCATCAGCTTCTTTGAAAACAAGGTCGATTGTCCCTGATAAGATGATTGATTTGGCTTCACAATCTGATTTCAATTCCTCGTAGAGGGAATTATCCGGTTTAATGCTGGTTGTAAAAGGTACTTCGCTGTATTTGAATTCTGCATTTTTCAGTCGCCGATACAAATCGTTTTTTTTGAAGTTTTGAATTATTTTCTCTAATTCTTCTTTTCTTTTAATGGATATTCCCAGAGTCTCCAGCGTTTTTCCAATTTTTAAAGACAATAGCTGTTCATCCGGGTCTTCTTTAATTACGATATCAAATATTTTATGGACAGCAGTGCCCCATTTTTTTCCGCCGACATCAATTGTTTTTATCATTCGATGTTTTTCTTCATTTTTAAAATCGGTCGGCTTTTTTTCACAATAACTGCCTTTTGATACATTAATGATCCATTGCCCGCATTTTTTTTGAATATTTTTATATTCATCAAGCAGGGATTCATTTTCTTTCTCCTTATCCACCGTTTCTCCTACGGGTAATGCTGTTTCCGGAACTGGTATGCTTATTTCTTCTTTTATATTTTTCAATAAAGGCAGCCAGGCATTGCTCTTATTGCTTTGATGATTAAAACTGCTGATGACCAACAGATGTTTAGCTCGAGTTGCCGCAACGTAAAGCAGGCGGATATTTTCAGCTTCAGAGTAAGAAGATTCAATGGAACAATAGTCCTCCCAATTCTCAGGTTGAGCCAAGCGCTTCCCTTTTCCCTGGTTATATGGATTGGGACGGCATACTAAAAAATGGCTATTCGGCTTCTGCCCTGTTCTTTCTACATAACAAGATGGTTCATGGACAGTAGAACTGTAGGAAACGGCCAAAAATACCACCGGTGACTCCAGTCCTTTCGCTTTATGCAGATTCATAATCCGAACAGTGTTTTCTTCTGTGAGCATATTCAATTCTTCTTCGATTCCCGCTTCCAACATCTTTTCGATCTGGTCTACCATTGACCCGAACATGATAATCTCTCCAGATTCTGCTTTTCTTAATTTCTCCAAAATAAAATATAGTTCTCCGCATTTACTCAAGTTATAGCCCTGTAGACAGGCATGGGAAATTAATCCTGAATCAATGATAATCTTTTCCATAGCAACAACCGGCGGCATTTTTTGAATCCATTGATGATATTGCCTCAATTTATAAAAAGCGTTATAAAGATTATCCCTTAGTTCGGGATCTAGTTTTTTCGGAATTTCCCCATAAAAATCAAATTCTCCTCCAATTTCTTTAAACCGGTACAGGTCATTATCGGAGAACCCAAAGAACATTCCCCGCAGGACAGCAACCAGAAGAATTTGGTTTTCTACATCTTTTAATAAACGAAACAGCTTTAATAATTCTTTTACCTGTCGGGATTCATTTAATGAGGCAAATCCGGATATAGTAAATGGAATACCCTGCTCTGCAAGAGTACGAGCATAAATATCCATGCCGCTTTTTTTGTGCAGAATGATCATAAAATCCTTATAAGTTGCAGAAGATGAAGGAGAATCGACCATATCGCGTATAATATTAGAAATGGATTGAGCATCTTTCCTAAGCGTATCACTTTTGGATTTTTCCTTAGGAATTATCAATTGTTTCACTCCCGAATATATTTGCGGGCTATCCTTCAAGACAGTGTGCATAGGCGAATAAGCCGCCTGATATTTCCCCTTTCCTTTTAAAAATAATTCTTCAAATATAGGATTGAGGTATGAGCCAATCGAATGGAGTGAACGAAAATTAGCCATCAATTTTAATACTTCTCCGCCGCTTTTTTTAATCAGCTTTTTTACCAGATTATAAATAGCAATATCAGCCCGACGGAACCGGTAGATAGACTGCTGGGGATCCCCTACCACAAACAATGAACCCGGACGCGGTATTAACTTTTGCCAGTTTCTTTCGTTATTATTCTGACCGGTAAGATAAAAGATGATTTCAGCCTGAACGGGATCCGTATCCTGAAATTCGTCTACCAGCAGGCATTTATATTTTTTCTGAAAATATTGGCGTACCTCCGGATAATCCCTCAACAAGCTCGAAGTTTTTAGTAGTAAATCTTCAAAGTTCAGCAGTGAAATCTTTTGGCGTAAATCATGATAATATTCCACCGCCGGAAGAATGAAATTGAGAGTACCGGCATAACAGTATTCCCGCCATTGCCGCAAGGTCGGATGAATGGTTTTTTCTTGAAATTGCATTAAAAGGGAATCTCTATATTCTTTAGCTCTTTCTTTTTCTTTCCAGCGTTTTAGAGTAATTCCTCCCTTACTCAAATTTCCTTCAAAATTCTCCAGTAATTTTATCTTATTATAATCTTCCCTGATAAAATCTTGAAAACCTTTCATCCGCTTTACCTGGAGGATGGCTTCCTGTAATTTATCATAACCCGCTTCAGGTTCTTCCTCCGGAACATATTTGCCGGCTTCCTTGCAAAAAGATAACATCTCCTTGAAAGCATCTTTTAAATCCGGTTTTGGTACTACCTGATATAAAGGTTTAACCTCCGGATAAGTGCACACCGTTTTGTAGAAATTTAAAAGTTCAGAAGGTTTTATGCCTATTTTTTCCAGGTTTAAAAGGGAGGGAGCTTCTTTTATTTTAAGATTCAGCAAATATCTTTCCCAGGCGTCTTCTTTTAAAAGAATATTATCAAGCTCATCAAGCTCACCAAATTCCGGATCAAGTCCGGCCTCAATGGGTCTTTCTCTTAGTATTCGGGTACAAAAAGCGTGAATGGTCCCTAAATAGCATTGTTCCAGATTGGTAAGGGCTTTTTTTAAACAGCGTTTTTCTTTTTCATCTTTTGTTTCTCGAAAGATATCCTCGACCTTTTGCTGGAATCTTTCTTTTAACTCGATGGACGCTTTTTTTGTAAAGGTAATGGCTGCAATTTCGTCAACCTTGAATTTTCCTGATTTAATCAGGGCTACCATACGCTGAATTAAGCTGGACGTCTTCCCTGACCCTGCGCTTGCTTCAACTAAAATATTTTGATCCAGGTCTTCAATAATTCTTTTTCGCTCAAGTTTGTCGATTAATTCAGGCAGGTTATGGTTATTCATAATCTTCTTGCAACCTCCTAAGATAGTCAAGGGCAGTTTCTTCCTGATATTTTTTTGCATTTCTGCCAGTTATCTCCATCATCTGGTTTTGCTCCAAAATATCCCGGTAATCAGAACACATAAAATGGTCCGCTTTTTGAGTCATGGCAAAATTTCCCTGGGAAACAATATCCATTAACAGATCAATGACTTCTAAAACCTGTTCTCTTTTTTCTTCTCCGTAGAAATATTGTCTGCCCTGACCTTGCAGGGTTGGGAAATAATAACCGGATTGCGGGATTTTTGGAGAATTGGATATTCCGGCTTTAATCAATATTTTTTTCAGAGATAAAGCATAAAGAGCATGTTGAATTTGTTTTCCATTCCGGAAATATTGTCGGTGGCTGTAATCACGAGGAGTGCCGGTTTTGTAATCAATAATACGAAAGGTATCTGCATCATATTTGTCGATACGATCAATCTTTCCCTGAAAACTAATTGATTTACCCCCGGGCAATGATAGCTCTATTGCCTTTATTTTCCTACCCAACTCCTCATTCTGATTATCCCGAGTGCCGAATGCAAATTCAAAATAAGTGGGTATTTCCCCTTTATATTTCTTCTCTTCACAATGTAAAAAGAATTTGCAGGAATCCAGTATTTCTTTGCTTTCAAGTTTTTCAACCAGTTTATTGGGAGGTGCCAGTCTCTGTTTTTTTTTCTTCAATTGGCATCGAACAATATCCTCTAAAATAGGCCAGTACCTGGTATAGGATGGTAAAACAAAAGTGCCGACAGGCGATATTTCTTTTAGTTTTTTATAAAAATCCTCGAAAATTTGATGCAACAAGATCCCTTTTTCCGAAGAATCCAGCCATATTCCCTTTTCTTCAATCATTTCTTCAGGAGGATTTATTTTTAGAATATATTTCAAAAAGTAGAGGTACGGACATACGGCAATTAATTCCAATCTTGAACTTGACATCACCAACCCCCGGTTAAGACGCGGATCTACCCTGTCTGGCACTACTTTTATTTTCCCGTTAAACTGGTTAAGTTCTGTTTTTTCCCTTTGTTGACCTGCAAAAAGACCTTTGGCTAATTCCGGGTAGAGATGATTACAAATTAAAGTCATATCAGAAGCATGATGACTGTTAGAATATAGAAACCAATCTGCAGAATCAAGAATTTCGCTTGAACTTCCCGGTATAAATCCGGAAGTATCAGAAAAACTGCTATAAAAATCGGAATAATCTTTCTGTTCATCTCCTACTTTTAAGCGAAATAGCTGCAACATTAAGCTTGCCGGCGCTAATTCCCGATGACTTTGAGTGTCAAAACGGGAATACAATAAAGCAATTCTCCCCTCCAGGGAAGAAAGCAACTGTAACATCTTATATTGGTTTTCTTTTTCTTTCCCTTTGCTTGTATGAATGCGACCAGTCATCATCTTTTCGGAATCCAGTAAAATGGTACTGCTATGGACTGAATCGGGAAATTTTGCTGCATCCATTCCCACAATAAAAACATGAGGACGGTTAAGCCATAGTCCTTTTTTATAACTGGCGACATGCAAAAATCCTTCCCGGGGCTCCGAACAACCAATTCTTTCATTTTTAATTAATTCCGTTATCAAGGTAAAAATTTCATTGACGGTCATATCGGGAAGCAGAGCATCTTTTTCATTAAAAACAGCGAGCTTCTCCTTTATTCTGCTTAATGACTCATTGTCCAGATGATTATCTTCGTCAATTTTAGAGTAATCGGACATAATTTTGATTAATCCTTGGGTCATCTCTTTCGGTGAAATGGTATAATCAAAATTTTCCCGGGGCAATTCCTGGAAAATATGCTTCACGAATTCCTTAATCTGAGAAAGCTCTTTTACCTTCTCCCGATATCCTTCCTTCCTGTTTTCGGATACCTGCTCAATCTCATTTTTCAGCTGTTTTATCCTACCATCCAATCCCTTAATATACCGGTCCCTTTTATGCCCGATGGGAGACTGGCGCAACAATGAAGCGACTCTTTGAGGAGGAGGAATTTCAGAAATCGACTGTCGGTTTTTAAACTGAAAATCGCCTCCGGTTAATAAAGCATAAAACTTCCCCACGCTGTAATCGTCTCTTATCCAGTCAATTAGGGATAACAGCACTTTTGCCGGAGAAGAATTTTTAATACTTATCCCGTTGTCAAAAGTAATATGGAAAGAATATTGCCTGGACAACTGGTAAAGGTATTGAGAATAGGGTTCCTGTGCAGTATAAAAAATGCTCACTTCATCGAGAGGAATATTTTGGGATTTTATCTTTCGAATAATTCCTTTTACTTCATTATATTCTCCGTTGGTTTGAATAATATCTATCTTTATTTTTCCAGCTAGATCAGGCGGCATCTCGCCTATGTTGTATAAATAATCGATAGCATGTGGCTTTCCCCTGTTATCGTCTTTTTCTTTAATAGAACCAGGAAAATAAAAAGAACCAGGTTTTTTTAGATTTCTTGGAGATGGAAAAGGAATCACCTTTGATTTCTGCCATATCATTTTCCGAAAAAAAACTTCCTCTAAATAATTGAATTCTATGTTGGACGGTATGATAAATAATACATTATTCAGCTGATTGCTTTTCTTACAGGAGACTGCTTGAATATAAATGTCCGCTTCGTCAATATATTTATGTTCTTCCAATGTTTTTTCATATTCCTTCATGATTTTGAACAGGTCTGCTCTCTTTCTGTGGTTAGTTATGGCAGAGAGCGGAAAATTCCGGGATGAGTATCCGGCCACTCTTAACTCCTTTATGGTTAAATAAATCGTGCGGATAATTCCCGGGGAAAACAATGAAGGTTGAAAATAATTCAACGGACTTTTTCCGGATATTTTTTTTAATATCTGAAGAATAAATATCTGGCCTGTTGAATAATCTAAAATCTTTAGTTCTCTTCTTAAAATAAAATTAATACAATAATCTCTTGCCAGGTCAAAAAGAGTAGTGATATTAAGATTCAAAGCAGAAAAACCCTCCCTGGACAAACTTTTCTTTAAAGTATTCCCGTCCAGGTAAGAGGGCATGATTAATATTTTATTTTGCGTTACATTTTCTTTGCATATGCTTTCTAACGGCACAAAAAGTGAATGCATAAATTTGTATTTTCAACTTTCTTTTCATTT
This sequence comes from uncultured Atribacterota bacterium, assembly GCA_965602765.1. Lineage (GTDB taxonomy): Bacteria > Atribacterota > Phoenicimicrobiia > Phoenicimicrobiales > Phoenicimicrobiaceae > JAYEGH01. The sequence continues at coordinate 12,488 of CBFCZX010000037.1, forward strand.
AAATAAAATGGTTTCATTTATTTTTTATTTATATCTATTCTGCTCTTCCTCCCAGGTATTTTCCTAAAAACTTTTCCATAGCCCGGTAAAAATCAAAGCGGTTTTCTTCATTTGCAAATCCGTGTCCTTCGTTTTCTTTAACCATATAAGGCACTTCAATCCCCCGAACTTTTAAAGCTTCTACCATCTGGTCAGATTCAGCTTTAGGGACTCTCGGGTCATTGGCTCCCTGGGCAATAAAGAGCGGAACTTTAATATTATCTACATGGAAAAGCGGTGAAGCTGCTTTCAGTAATTCCTGTTCTTTCTCGGGGTCTCCCACCATTTCATAGAACATATCCCGTAAAGGTTCCCAATAGGGAGGAATTGCTTCAAACCAGGAGAGGATATTGGAAACACCTACATAATCAACCCCGCAGGCATATAAATCCGGAGTAAAGGTCAGTCCCGCCAGGGCGGCATATCCGCCATATGAGCCTCCGTAGATACCGATTCTATCTGGGTCTGCTATCCCTTTTTCGGTTAACCAGTTTACGCCGTCAGTAATATCATCCTGCATTTTTCTTCCCCATTCTTTAAATCCAAGCTCCCAGAACTTGCGGCCATATCCGGTAGAACCCCGGAAATTCATCTGCAATACAGCATATCCCCGATTGGCTAAAAACTGAACTTCCGGATTGTATCCCCAATAATCCCTCGCCCAGGGACCACCGTGAGGATTAATGACAACAGGCAAATCTCTGGAAGGCAACTCTCTTGGAAGGGTCAAATATCCGTGAATTATCAGTCCATCCCGGGAAGTATATTGAATGGGCTGCATATCTGCCATGAATTCTTCGTCCA
>CBFCZX010000038.1:0-12895 GCA_965602765.1 uncultured Atribacterota bacterium
TTTAACACTGTACTTATATTTTAAATCAATATTTCAATTTATACGTCGATAACCCCTCCTATTTTTTAAAAAATATTTAAGAAAAATATTCATTCTTAAAATATAAATCATTATATGTAAAAAAAATAAACATTTATCCAAATAATTCATTCTTTAATATCAATTTTTCTTAACATAAGGTTCCACTATTTTTGAATATCGAAAGCGACTAAACAAAACTAAAATTATTAGTTAACAGGTTTCTACTTTTAATAGATTTGTGGTACCGGAAATTTTAAAAGGGATACCAGCGGTTACGACAATTTTATCTCCCGATTTGACCAATCCTGTTTTCAAAGCCAACTGTCTTGACCGATTAATCATATCATCGGTACTGGATAATTCATTTGATTGAAGAGAAAAAACTCCCCAATTCAAGATAAGTTTTTTTACAATTGATTCTTTAGTGCTTACAGCAATGATTGGAACAGGGGGACGATAACGGGATACCATTCTCGCGGTACTTCCTGAAAAAGTAAAAGTAATAATTGCTTTTGCTTTTATATTAATGGCAACCTGACAAGTTGCATGGCTAATCACATCTGCAGTATTTGGTGTAACCGAAAGAGATCTTTCATTTAATACCTTTTCATGGTCTATTCCTTTTTCAATCTTTTGAGCAATTTTATTCATTATGCTTACCGCTTCCAAGGGATATTCCCCTACCGCCGTTTCTTCCGATAACATAAGGGCATCTGTACCATCAAGAATAGCATTGGCCACATCCGCTACTTCTGCTCGAGAAGGTCTTGGATTATTCATCATTGACATCAGCATTTGTGTTGCCGTAATAACCGGTTTTCCTGCATAGTTACATTTTTTTATGATATTTTTCTGAACCAGGGGAACATCTTCTAGGGGTATTTCTACCCCCAAATCACCCCTAGCTATCATTATCCCATCAGAAAATTCAATGATTTCCTTCAAGTTGCCTACTGCTTCTTTTTTTTCAATTTTTGCAATCAGGGAAATTTCTTCAGCCTTATTTTTCCTTAGAATTTTCCTCACTTTAATAATATCTTCAGCACTTCTGATAAAAGAAAGACCGATAAAATCAACCTTGTTTTTAATTCCAAAAAGAATATCCTGAGAATCTTTATCCGTCAAAGAAGAAATATTCATAGACAGGTTTGGAATATTGATCCCCTTGTGAGAGCTTAATTTCCCTCCCCTCATGATCCTACAGATAACGTCTGCCACCTTGATTTCTTTGACTTTAAGCTCTAAAGCTCCATCCGATAAAAAGATAGCATCTCCTTTTTTTACTTTATGGGAAAAAGAAGAAATACTCACGGAGACTGCTTGTTCATCGCCAACAATATTACGATTGGTTAAAATAAAAGAGGCACCTTCTTTTAAGAAAACCGACTCTTTTCTGATTTTACCAATCCTGATTTTTGGTCCACCTAAATCTTGAAGAATGGCCACTACTTTACCGGTCTTCAACGATGCTTTCCGAATATTCTCTATTGCTTGTTGATGCTCTTCGTGCGTGCCATGAGAAAAATTTAATCTGGCAACATTCATGCCTTTTTTAATTAGATCTTTAATCATTTTATAATTTCTACTTGCCGGTCCAATAGTACATACTATCTTGGTCATTCTCTTCATAACATATCTCCCATATAATGAATTAATTCCTTGCGTTTTAACTTTATAGATTATTATTCTATTAATTACTGCAAAATCCTTTTTTTCATCTTTTTTTCAATGGCTTAACACCTCAACCATTTCATAAAAAATCTAATTGATTTACTCTTGCTTCGATCAGTCAATGAAAATTTTAAAGAATCTGCAGATTTTAAATAACTAACACACATAAAAAAATATCACATAAAGATTACAATAATATAACGAAAAATATTTTTATATTTATGGAAGTTTCTTTTCAACTTATTTTGTTTCGGTATAAATGATGTAAAATACTCTAAAAATCTACTAGCAGTAATTGGATATATTGAAATATCAAAAATGGGATAATGCGAGGATAATATCCGTTTTTCACTGTCGCTTCTTGGCGAGTAAACCATTAATTGAAAATCTCGTAACATGCAGAGATAACTAACTCGAATACTTTGATAAAAAAGGCTGATTTTAACAATCATAAAGTATCTTATTTGTTCTTTGAGATATTCTCAATTTAGAATTTTAAGATAAGAAAATGATAGCCTGGTGTGTAATATAAGATGGACTTAGCCATGTTTTTTTGAATTGTTTTTTATTTGCTTTAAAAATCCTTAAAGACTCTTGCCAAAGATTTTCCGGGAGCTTTTAGATCTAAATCTAAAAAATAGCCAAAGGGTGTTTGCCATACTTGATAACCAGAATTTCCTAGCCGCTTTTCTGCATGATTAAATATCTCCTTGGTTATTTCCGGTTCAGCTTTGCTCATTGATAAATGAGCAAAAGAATGCAGGACTATATTCATTGTGTTATTCTTTTTTGCAGCCCATTTTAAATTTTTAATGAGTTTGGTTTCAATTTTATCCAGTTTTTCTTCATCTTCTTTTTCGGCTTGAATAAATCCGACCAACACATCTTCTATCTTTTTTTCTTCTTCATATTTCTCAACCATTTCTAAAGTTTTTTTACTGGTTTTATAGGCAAATTTATCCGAATAAATCATTAATAATTTCATTCTTTTATCTCTCCCTCCCTCTAAATGAGCAATAGGATTAATTTATCCTGAAAAATAGGAAAGGGGTAAATTCCCTTTCCTATTTTTTGCAGAATTGAATTTAGAGAAAACAAAACTTCTACTGTTGGTTTTTAATCAACTATAAGCTCTTATTATCCGTAAGACTCATTTTTAATCTTTTCTCTAATTTTCTTTATTTACTGCTCCCTTATATGCTATTTTCCTCTTTAATTTTTGGTTTAAAAATGAGTTGGGCTAATATCATAATAACGATGGTGGGTAGTATCCAACCTAATCCCTGTTTACCTAAGGGCAACTGGGAAGCAATTTTTGTAATGATATTTGATGTACCATAGAAAGAAAGCATATCACCCAATCCAAAAATCAAAGCGACAACAACACCTATTGTAACGGCATTTTTAATTTTATCAAACTGGTAATATAGAGCACTTAAAATTAAGACAACAATTGAAGGATATAATAAGACCAGCCAGGGAACCGTATATTTTACGATTTTGCTCAATCCTACCAAGCCTAAAGTAAATCCAATAATAGTAGCCAGCGTTACAGTCAGTCGATAATTCATTTTATTATTGGTCATCTCCAAAAACATATCTCCTGCCATTGAAATGATGGCCGCAGCAGTCGTTAAACAACTAAAGGCCATAATAATTGCAAAACTGACTAAACCAATCTGTCCCAAAAGTCCTTGGGCAATATTCGTCGAAAGGACCCCTATGGAAGCTTCTGGAAAAGATGCACCCGAGGAAGCGCCTAAATACACCAGAACGGTGGAAGTGATTCCTAAAAGTACAGCTGTAGAAAATCCGATAATATTTAAGTTTTTATTTTGGTCTTCTTTTGTTTTAATATTTCGGATACTCAATTCATGTAAAACCCACCCACCAAATAAGAGAGCTGCTATAGCATTCATTGTGTTATAAGCTTCCAACATTCCGGTACTTAAGATATTAGTTGAACTTGGAGCCTGTGGAGCAGAAAGTGGCGTGGCTATTCCTTTTACAGCTAAAATAATAACAAACAGAATTAGGATTGGTGCAAGAATTTTTCCCAATTTATCGATAACAGTTGCCCGTGTATAAGCTACATAAAAACATATCAGGAAAAATACCGCCAAAGTAAGCCATAAAGGAATTGACGGTAATAAAGGCAAAATGGCCATTTCATGTGTTGCGGAAGATACTCTTGGAAGAATAAAAAAGACAACAATTAGAATGGGGATGGCAGTATAGATTTTCCCAAAAAAATTCCCCAATGTTTTGGATGCAATGCCGGTTAATGATTGGTTCTGATGTGCACATGCCATATACGCCAACCATACCCCGATACTATTAACGATCATATATCCCAAAGCAGCAGTAAACCAGCTTGTGCCAGCACCCCGTCCTAATATTGGAGGAAAAATGAGATCTCCTACCCCAAAATGTGAAGAAAACATAGCGCCGGTAATGATAACCAATACAGAAACCGGTAATAAATTATTTTTACTCATAACTATACTCCTTTTTTACTATCCTTTAACTATAAATTTTACCTTTTATATTATAATTCCTTTTTTCTATTTTATTTATCTCACCACCTCTCTCCCTTCTTCAATATTTTTCCTGAATTTAAATTCTGCTTTACTATTTATATATTGTGTTTGTTTCGGAAACTGAAAAAGTTCGCCTATTATTTCTAAATTGATATAAAAGCCTGAGAGATAAGCTCTTTTTGGAACTTATCTCTCAGGCTTTTATCCTGAAAGTGTAATACTAATTAAATTTAGTATTTTGCATCGCTTGGACCAGACTTCTTTTTAAGAACGGAACCCTAGGTGCACTTCCAATTTATTATCTATTTTTAAAAAATCATAGCATACACATTTTATACAGTCAAGAATACATAAAAATAAAAAATATATCCAAATAATCTAATTTATTCTAACTTTCCAATAAAAATAAACTCAATTCCTTGTCATTCGCTTAAAATTTTGCAAAATAAGTATAACAGATTTTATCTAAAAAATCTGAAAAATAAAACAAGAGATTTACTAGATACTCTTGAAACAATCTTTTACTTAGTATAATTAAGAGGCATTCCTGTTTCATTTACAAAATCACATGTTTAAGATAAAATAAAACATATTATAAATAATTAAGCAAAGGAAGTCCTTATGTTTTTTATTGCAATCGGACTTGTCGGTGGTTTGACTTTATTTTTATATGGCATGCAAATGACCAGCGAGGGATTAAAAAATAGCTTCGGAAATAAACTAAAAAAGATATTAAGTACTTTATCAAAGAATAAAATGGTTGCAGTATCTACGGGAATTGCTCTTACTTTCACTATACAAAGCAGTACTGCTGCATCTGCATTGCTGGTTAGTTTAGTTAATACCGGCATCATGTCTTTGAGTCAAACGCTTACAATTCTACTTGGAACCAGTATAGGAACCACCCTGACTTCTCAATTAATTGCCTTTAAAGTATCAGATTATGCCCTGCTTGTCATCATCATTGGATTCTCATTAAAATTTTTCGGGAAAAAGAGAAAGCAAAGATCCATCGGTAATATTCTATTGGGAATCGGTTTTATTTTTTTAGGAATCAAAGTGATGACAGAATCAGTTTCACCGCTTAAAAACAATATTTTTTTTGAAGAAATACTGACTAATTTAGAACATATGCCTTTCTTGGCGTTGTTTGCTTCTGTTCTATTTACAGCTTTGCTGCAAAGTAGTACTGCTACAATGGGAATAACCATCTCTCTGGCAATGCAAGGATTAATTTCTCTAAATTTGGCAATTCCGATCATTTTAGGGTCCCATTTAGGCACTTGTTCTACTGTTCTTTTTACGGGAATTGGTGCCATTAAAAGTGCAAAAAGAGTTGCTTTAGCCAATCTTTTATTTAAACTCGTAGGCGTAATATTATTCTATCTGTTAACTCCTTCAATAATTGCAGTCATACAAAACACTTCCTCATACATTCCAAGACAAATTGCGAATGCCCATGTATTAATTATCATTGGAAATGCCTTGATTTTTCTTCCCTTTACGGATAGATTTGCCATACTTTTAGAAAAAATGATTCCGGTTACTGAAGAAATAGAATCGATGCAAGAACCTAAGTATCTAGATATCGGTGCACTAAAAACCCCGGATATTGCTTTTTACCTTGCAAGTAAAGAAATGCTGAGAATTGGAAATACTATTCAGGATATGGTGTTTGACACGATAAAAATTTTCATGCAAAATGATGAAAAACTATTAGAAAAAGTATGTCAAGAGGATATGATAGTAGATAATCTCTCGAGAGAGATCACTAAATATCTAACCAAAATAAATTTTGAAACACTTTCTGAAGAAAACGGACAAGAAATATTTAAATTATTATATATTGTTGACGACCTTGAGCATATAGGAGATTTAATCGATAAAAACCTTTTAGCCTTAATAGAGAAGAAAATTGACCGAAACCTTGTTTTTTCCAAAAAAGGTACAGAAGAAATTCAAGATATGCATCGAAAAATTTATGAAAATCTTCAAAATGCGATAGGAGCTTTTGCTTTGCAAGATCAAAGAATGGCTCAAAAAGTAATTGACCTGAAAGAGTCTATCGATTCCCTCGAGATAGAATTACGTAAGACACACATTAATCGCCTAAATTTAGGCATTAAACTTTCTCAGAAAACCAGCGGTGTCCATCTGGACATCATTAATATTTTAAAAAGAATCAATGACCACGCTTTTTCGATTGCAAAAGCTGTGCTTGGAAATTTATAATTTTCCTGCATGGTAGTGAAAGAAATTTTAAAGAATATACGCAACTAAATAACGAAATAGAAACACTTTTTGAGGAGAGCAAGATGAAAAAATTTCTTCCCGAAACAGAAAATATTATTCTCATCCCAATTTATAACGAACAAAAACATATTTTTAATGTTTTAAGAGAAGTAAGAAAATTCTCTCAAGATGATATCATTGTCATTAATGATGGATCAACAGATGAAAGTCAAATTATTGTTGAAGAAATTTCTTCTTGTGCAAGACTTAAAGGAAACATTCATATTTTAAGTCATTTAAAAAACGAAGGTTATGGTCAATCTCTAATAGATGGCATTGCTTTTGCCAATAAATATAACTATAAATATTTATTTACGCTTGATTGCGATGAACAGCATGAACCTGAATTAATTCCAAAATTTTTAAAAGAAATTAAAAAAGGAAAGGAAGACATCATCTCAGGCTCTCGATACTTTACTTACCATGAGAAAATCGACAATCCGCCTAAAGACCGATTTAAAATTAACCTCAAAATCACCAGATTAATTAATCAAATAACCGGGTTTAATTTAACTGATTCGTTCTGTGGGTTTAAAGTCTATCATGTAGAAGCCCTGAAAAAATTAAAATTAACTGAAAAAGGATATGGTTTTCCGCTTCAACTTTGGATTCAAGCTTATAAAAACCATTTAAAAGTAAAAGAATTGGCTGTAAACATGATATACTTAGATAAAAATCGAACTTTTGGAGGTCATCTGGATAATCCTAAAAGCAGATTAAGATATTATATGGAAGTTATTGATAGAGAGGTAAAAAATGCTTAACATATTAGCTGTTGGCGCACATCCCGATGATGTAGAATTGGGAATGGGTGGCACAATATTAAAACTTACTGAGGAAGGACATCGGGTTACAATCGTAGATTTGACTGACGGAGAACCTACTCCGTTAGGAGATTCCGCAACAAGGAAAAAGGAAAGTGTAAAATCAAGTAGAATATTAGGAATTGAAGAAAGAATTACGCTTGACTTTCCGAACAGGTATCTTCAGGACGAAATAGATGCGCGCCAGGAATTAGCCGAAATTATCAGAAACCTTCATCCAGATATTCTCTTTGCACCTTATTGGATAGATGCTCACCCTGATCATATTGCTGCTTCCAACATCTGTGATGCCGCACGATTTTATGGAAAATTAACCAGAACAGAAATGAAAGGAAAACCATTTTATGTAAATAAAATTTATTATTATATTACCTCTCATCTTAAGCAAATCATTAAACCTACATTCATCATAGATATCAGTAAAATAGCTGAAATGAAGATGGAGGTAATAAAGAGTTACAAATCACAATTCGGCCCTTCTCCAGAGAACCACCAATTAGTTGAATGGATCATTAATTCCAACCGTTATTGGGGAAGTTTAATTGGAACCAAATTCGCCGAACCCTTTATCTCCAGGGAAGAAATTGGGATTCAAAACATTGAGGCACTTCTTTAAATGAGGAAATTCACTCCAAAAATCCCAGAAAATAGACAAATCTATCTTTTTCCTTCACCTGAAAAAATTGATTTTTACCTGAGAAAAAACAAGGATCTTTTTGATAAATATCATTTCAGACTTTTTCACCGCCCCTACAAGCTAATTAGAGAAAACTGCCGAAATAAATTATTACAGGAAGCAATTGATTTTTCTCAATCACATAAAATTAATTTTGAAAGTAATTTAAAACATAACCACCATACCATTATTCAAACAGGTCATCAACCAACTTTTTTTCACCCCGGCATTTGGATAAAAAACATATTTCTGAATGAAATTTTAAAATCTCCTCCAGATAATAGAAAAATAGGATTAAACATCATTCTGGATAATGATCATTATCGGGAACCTTCTTTTAATTTACCTATTTTATTCGATTCGGGATTTCTGAAACTTGAAAAGATTAATTTTCTATCGAAGCCTACAAACCTTCCCTTTGAAGAATCTTCTCTCCCTTCTTTTGGGCAAATTAAAGAATTTAATAAAAATGTTATTACCAAAATTAAATCTTTGAAAAATAAAAATATAATAAATAATTTCATTTATTTTTCCAAATGTTTGGAAAAATCTCGTTATTTGTGTCAACAAGGAAATGATAAAAACAATCTCGGTGAATTTCTCGGTGTGGCAAGGCGGTATTTTGAAAATGATATAAACCCGATCTATCTTGAATTACCTTTTTCTAAAATATGTGATAGCGATGAATTTCTCTCTTTTTTTTGGGAAATTACCCAAAATATTGATTTATTTTCTAAGATTTATAATAGCAAATTAGATGCTTATAGAAAACATCACAAAATTAGAAACAAAGTCAATCCTTTACCTGACCTACTTATCAAAGATAAATTAATCGAATTGCCTTTTTGGGTATGGAAAAAGGGAGATATTCGGAAAAAACTGTATATCTTAAAGGAAGAAAGAAGTTTATTCCTATATAACGAAATTTACGGAAAGTTAATTTGTTTTGGAAAAAACAATCCCAAAATTTTTTCAAGATTGAAAAATGTATTAAAGCAAAACCAAATAAAGATAAGACCTAAAGCGCTTATGCTGACTCTTTACAATCGACTCTTTATTGCTGATCTTTTTATCCATGGTATAGGAGGAGCAAAATATGATATGGTTACTGATGGTATTATTAAAGAATTTTTCAAAGTTGAACCTCCGTATTTTATAACTATTTCTGCAACCCTTTTGCTTGATTTAAAATCATTTTATTCTTCTATAGGCCCTTCGATTCCTTTGTTGAAGAAAAAATTAAGGGATTTTAATTTTAATCCCGAAAACTTTATTCCTAATATTGGTCTTCTAGGAAATGATAAGTTTGGGGTAAGGCCATTAATTAAGAGAAAAATTGAATTAATTAAAAAAATAAAGGTTTCGGCTGCGCCCATTGAGAAAAAGGAGATATCTAAAGAGATATCACAGATTAACCATGCAATAAAAGAAAAATTATTACCATTAAAAATGGAATTGAATGAAAAGTTGGTCATGGAGGAAAAAAAAGAAAAACAAGCCGAAATTTACAATTTTAGAGAATATCCCTTTTGCTTTTTTTCTGCAAAAGAGCTCCGCAATTTGTTAAATTTTTAAGCATTTCTTCTTTCTTTTTATTAATTAGAAAAATAATGACTTTCTAACTTTGTTTCTGTTATTCAAGCTTAACTCTATCACTTTCTCTATAAGTAATTCCAGAATTAAGACCCAATCCAATTATTCCACAGTGCAATCCGAGGATTTTTTAAATTTTGCTTTATCGATATCATATTTTCCATCCACCATTCTCCCTTCAATGGGATATGAAAGATTTCGAATGATGTTTTATGTTGGAGAAAAATCTTTGTTGTTAATAATAGATTCTAACGACCATATTAATAGAATGTTCTTTTGAATTTAATAATTGAAACCAGATAGCCTTACCTGAAATTGATAAACGTAGAATCACTAAGACAATGATTTTGAAAAGTCAAAGATCAACTAAATTATATTTTAAATTTCAAATATTTTCATTTTTTAAATTTAATAACGCTTGTAGAAACGTGGCTAAGAGGAACAGAGTATTTCTTTGATATGAATTTAAGCTATATAAGATAAATTGTTTAGGATTAGAAGATTGGGGAAAGCAAAATAACATTTAAATCTTTTATGTCGGCAAATTATGTAAAATAATTGAAAAAATAACCATTCCTAATAGGGCAAAGGGATAAATCGCTCCATAACCGGCAGCAGGTTCGTCGCTACCTACGGCTTCTATGGCAATTCCCAATCCGGGAGTGGAAGTCATACCGCCGCAAAGAGCGCCTGATAACAATATCCAATTAATTCTAAAAACATATCTCCCTACCAGGAAACCGATAATAATCGCCGTAAAACCAACGACCAATGAAGTCAGTACAAGATATACGCCTGATCCGGTAATAGCTGTAAAGACATAGAAACCATACCTTAATCCAACAACAGCCAAAAAGAAGGCTAAAGAAATCTCACGGATAATTGCCAATATCTTGTTATTCATTCTAAAATGAAGAAAGCCTATTTGTCCAATATGTCCCAAGATCAAGGAAGTTAATAATACTCCACCGGTGGAGCCTAAACCGACTTTCCCTAAAAATCCTAAATTAAATTTTAGGTTTCCTAAGGTATAACCCAGAAAGCAGGCAATAATAAAAGCAATTAGATCAAATTGAACACTCACATGTCTTTGATTAAATGTATGATCTTCTCTATTTCCATCAATTTCACTAAAGTAGATTTCCCTTTCCTTTTTCACATTTATTTTAAAAATTATTGGTATGAAATTAACGGCAAATATGACGATAAGCACTCCAAAAGGATAACCAATCGAATGCCCGATACCAATACCGGCTTCAGCGCTTCTTATGAATTTATCCTTTTGTTCTTTGGTGAGGGATGCAACGTTTTCTTTGTTTTTTGATATATTGAGAAGTCTTTGCATCTCCTGCTTTTTACTATTAGGTAAAGATTCATAATTTTCCGTGGACTTTATTGCATGTTCTCGAGCAGATTCCAAGGCCGCAGCTAATCCGGGAGAACTTGTCAGTGCACCGGTATAAACACCGGTTACTTCGTATGGATTGAGTTCCTGTAAAATGAGATTCATACCATAGGTGGATACTGCACCAATAAATGTGATTAAAAAACCCAGTATAATAAATTTGGGGCCATATTTTTTGATAATAAACCCAACATCTTTTGCAGCAAGTAATCCAACAGCAGCAACGAAAAGGATTAAAAAGAGGGTAAAGAAATCCTTGGCAATGACCCCGTTATTGATTAACTTGAAAGCTTCTTTGTAAGCTGATTCAGTTTTAGAAACAGAACCAGCTAATCTATAAACCCACCATCCTATCACTAATCCAATAAAAAGGCAGCCGGATACGCCAAATGTAAATTTTCCAAATTTCATCTTACCTAAGATCAGGCCCAGAAAAATAGTCACCATCATAAGAACAAAGGGATTCATTATCCAGGATGTAACATTAAAATACATTCAGTGTTTCCTTATATAAAAAATTACTTTGAAAAATCAATAAAAAATTTCACTTTAATATACTAGCAAATTTCCATTGATTTTTCAAAGTAATTTTTCCCAAGAAAAATCCCAAGAATTATATGCGCTGCTCTATCTTGTGCAATTTTTTTGTAGCTCTCACAGTTTTTTAAATTATTTTTTATTTTTACATAAGATTTTTTAAATGAAGATTTTTTTAGCAATTTATAAATTTCTAAAAATTGATAAAACACCAACTTTAAACTAATAATCAATATTATTTCATGGAACCTCTTTCCAAATAACTTTTATGCCACGATAAAGCTTCACTGATTAAGTGTGGAGTTTGACCTCCAATTTTTACCGCTCTTTGAAAGTAATCATCTAATCTTTCCTTATAATCAGGATGCACGCAATTTTTGATGATAATTTCGGCTTTTTCTCGCGGGGATAGTCCTCTTAAATCAGCCAATCCCTGTTCAGTAACAAGCACTTGCACATCATGTTCGGTATGGTCAATATGAGAAGCCATTGGAACAATGCAAGATATATCACCATTTTTTGCAATAGAAGGAGTGATAAAAATAGACAAATAGGCATTTCGTGTAAAATCACCGGAACCTCCAATCCCATTCATCATATTAGAACCCATAATGCTTGTAGAATTTACATTGCTATAAATATCCGCTTCTATGGCTGTGTTCATAGAAATAGAACCCAATCTTCTAATAATTTCAGGATTATTACTAATTTCCTGGGGACGCAATATAATTTTTTCCTTATATCTCTCCAGACTGTTAAAAAGTTTTTTCTGTCCATCTTCAGAAAGAGTCAAAGAAGTTCCTGAGACTACCCTAATTTTACCATTATCAATTAAATCAAGAACCGAATCTTGGATGACTTCGGTGTAAAAATCAATATCATTAAAAGGAGAGTGTGATAGGCCTGCCAAAACGGCGTTCGCCACACTTCCTACTCCCGATTGTAAAGGTAAAAGGTTTGGGGGTAATCGATTATATGCAACTTCGTTTTTAAAGAAATTTACAATATGATTGGCAATTCTTCTACTGGTTTCATCGATAGATGCCAATGGTGACGGACTATCCTTGTGATTTGTCAGAACAATCGCTTGGATTTTCTTTATATCGACCGGAATATAAGGTGTTCCTATTCTATCTCCGGTTTTTACTAGAGGAATGGGAATGCGATGAGGTGGATCTTGGAGAATATAAATATCATGAATGCCCTCTAATTCCAATGGTTGAAATTGATTGATTTCTACGATAATCGATTTTGCCTTATCAATAAAAGTGGGAGAAACTCCCACAGAAGTGCTGGGAATGATATTTCCTTCTTCGTTAATGGCAATTGCTTCGAT
>CBFCZX010000039.1:0-12847 GCA_965602765.1 uncultured Atribacterota bacterium
ATGCGGAATATGCTTTTGAAGGAGAATGGTGGTTACCTGGAATGAAAACCAGTGACAAAGTATTTGGAACAACTGCAGATTATGTTCAGGCGTGCAAGGATAAATTCGGTGAAGATTATATGCCGGAATACCATGTATCCAGTGCAAGTGCAGCAGGAACAATACTGCAATTAGCAATAGAGAAGGCAGATTCAATTGAGACTGAAAAGGTTAGGGAGGCATTATCCAGTCTTGACGTAGAGCTTGCTACCTGGCCGGCAATTGCCTTTAACGAAAAAGGTCAAAATATTAAATGGCCGCATCCTGTAATTCAGGTACAAAACGGTGAATATGTTATTGTGTATCCTGAATCTTCCCAGGAAAATGCACCAATTTACCCGGCTCCGGAATGGAAAGATAGATAATGATAGATATTTAAAAAACAAGGGGTTGTAAGTTTATTGCAACCCCTTTTGTATTGTAGTATTTGATTTTATCGTTGACTATGATTATAATATACTGAATTATCAATCATTAAAAGTAGTATTAATTTTTTAGCGTATTGATTTATTATTTTGATTTTTTAAGGAAAAATTATGAAGATTATTAGAAATAGTCAATTATGTTATGCCTGTAAAACCTGTCAATTAGCCTGTTCCTTCCATCATTCTAAAGCTTTTTGGCCTGAAAAAAGCAGTATTACTGTCTCACGTAATCCCCAAGACGGTACCGTAAAATGGCGTTTGAATGCAACTTGTGACAAATGTATTGGCGAGAAAGAACCTTTGTGTGTTAAGTACTGCATTTATGGAGCACTCAGTTTAGCTAAAGTAGGTGAAATTCATGATTAAAAGTGTAGAAATAAAAGGCTGTCTTGCAGGTAAAATTTTACGCATCAATTTATCTAATAAAAAGATATGGATTGAGGAGACTAATAAATACGCAGAAAAAACATTGGGCGGAAGAGGAATTAATTCGCTTATTATGATCAATGAGATAGAAACACACGTAAAATGGCATGATCCGGAAAATTTACTTTGTTTCGGGGTAGGTGCCATGGTCGGAACCTTGGTGCCGGGCGCCTGTAGGGTGGATGTATCCACTATCAATGTATTTAGCGGAGGAAAAGGATCCTCTAATGTCGGTGGTTTTTGGGGCCCGGAGTTAAAATATGCAGGATATGACAACCTCATTATTATTGGTAAATCTAAAAAACCAGTTTATTTATATATAAACGATGACAATGTTGAAATTAGAGAAGCCAGTTTCCTATGGGGTAAGGATGTTTACGAAACAGAAAATATATTGCGAAAAGAAATCAAAGATGAGCATATTAAAATTGCCTGTATAGGACCGGCAGGAGAGAACCGGGTAAAGGGTTCAGCTATTATGATGGATACAGCAAAAGCTGCCGGGGGTTCAGGAGTAGGTTGTGTTATG
This sequence comes from uncultured Atribacterota bacterium, assembly GCA_965602765.1. Taxonomy (GTDB): domain Bacteria; phylum Atribacterota; class Phoenicimicrobiia; order Phoenicimicrobiales; family Phoenicimicrobiaceae; genus JAYEGH01. The sequence goes on from CBFCZX010000039.1 coordinate 1,420, forward strand.
GGAGATAAGAAACTAAAAGCAATTGTCGTGAGGGGTCATGGAAAAATTGAAGTTGCCCAACCAGAGCGATTTATGCAGATTATTGCTAAATGTTACAAACAATGTAAAGATGAACCTAATGCTAAAATGATGCGCAAGGCTCCATTTAATCTTTACTCTGATCCGGAGTGGGAAGGTTGGAATACTAATATCGTGATTAAAAACGGACAAGATGACCAATGGGAGAAAGAGAAAAGAATCAAATTGATGAATCCAATAAACGGTATTCCATCTATGCAAAAAGGGACAAGGGCCTGTTATTCTTGTCCTATTGGATGCATGCCTGTTATGGAAATAGATAAAGGAAAGCATAAAGACACTAAAGGCGAAGGGTTTTGGATTAATACAATTATGGGACATGCCTGTCGATTTGATATTTCAGATCCGGAAGCTGTAGCAGACTCATGGTTACTTACCAACAGGTTAGGTTTGGACGGTGATTATGTGGCTGCCGGACTCTCCTGGATTTTTGAACTATATGAAAAAGGAATCATTACTCAAAAAGATACCGATGGTTTAGAATTAAATTGGGGAAACAGTGAAGCTTTAATTAAAATGATTAAAAAATTAGCTTATCGGGAGGGGATTGGGGATTTATTGGCTGATGGCATGGTAGAGGCAGCGGAAAAAATTGGCCATAATTCAAAATATTATCTTATTCAGGTAAAAGGGCAGCCTTCGATTGAACCTTTTCGTGTTCCTAAAGCTTGGGCGCTTGCAGTATCTACTTCCCCCATTGCCGGAAGACATTTAAGAGGGGCAACGATGGGCAGTCATAGATATGGTCCTAAGCCGCGACCTGGTAATTTTGACGTGACCAATTATCGGAATCAAGCAGCTGGCGTCGTATGGCAGGGAAAGACGAAAGAATTGGAAGATAATCTCGGAATATGTAATTATATAGGAACCTGGTCCGGAGCAAATTTTCTTAATATTAGCGATTTTATAGAATTAATTAATACAGGAATGGGAATTAATATAACGGAAGAAGAATTAATGAATCAACATGCGGTAATAGGAAGAAATCTTGAAATTGCCTTTAATGCTCTTCATACAAATATGTCTCGCGAAGATGATCTTCCGCCAAAACGATTTATTAAAGAAAAAGTAAAATCCGGCCCATATAAGGGATTTAAAATTGATGAAGATAAATATAATCAAATGCTAGATGAATATTATGAGCTGTGGGGATTGGATAAAAAGACCGGCAGGCAGACCAGATCAGGTTTAAATAAAATTGGATTGAAAAGTATTGTAGAAAAATTATCGAAATATGGTAAACTAATTGATAAATAGTGATATATTTTTTTAATGGGAGGTTTATTTTGAAGATATTATGTATAAATCCGAACAGTTCGCCGGAGGTAACCAGGGGCATAGAAGAAACATGTAAAGAATATGCTCTTCCGGGTACGGAAATTATAGTAAAATGTATAGAGGAAGCCCCTCCAGGTATAGAAAGTTATCAAGATGCTGCAATTTCTGAAAAATATTTATTGGAAAAATTTAAAGAATGGGAAAATCAATATGATGGATTTATTATTGCCTGCCATAGTGATATAGGAATTGATTTACTAAGAGAATTGAGCGCTAAACCGATTATAGGCATAGGAGAAGCTTCTATGCTTTTTGCTTTACCGCTGGGACACAATTTCAGCATATTATCCTTAAAAAGGAAAAAAATTCCTCAAAAAGAAGATTTGGTCAGAAAATACGGATTGGAAAACAGATGTGCATCTATTCGTATAACCGGATTAGGTGTAATCGCAACCGATGAAGAAAAAAGAGAAAAACTTCTACATGAAGGAATGAAAGCCGTAAAAGAAGATGGTGCTGAAGTATTAATTCTGGGTTGTGCAGGAATGGCAGGTTTTGATAAAAAAATTGAAAAAATAGTCGGAGTTCCGGTCATTGACGGAGTAACAAGTGCATTAATGATGATAGAATCACTAAATAGGTATGGAGTATCGACCAGTAAAATAGGGAAATATTCTTAAGTAGATTAAATAAAAAATAAATTAAAATATTTTGTCAATTTATTATTAATCCCATTCTTAAATTGTAAATATCAATAATGCTATTGTATACGGAAAATAAAGAAAGAAATTATGTAAATAGTTTATACAAAGAAACTAAAATAGTGTTAGGAGGATAGATTATGGAAAAATATGATTTGATCATTAAATCTGATAATGCTTTTATAGATGGCAGGTTGTTGGATTGTAATATAGGAATAAAAAATGGAATTATCACTACAATAAGCAAAGAAGATTTGAAAGCAGAAAAAGTGATAGATGCAAAAGGGAAAATAGTACTGCCCGGAACGGTGGACCCTCATGTACATATCAGAGCTCCCGGTCATGATGAAAGGGAAACCTTTGAGAGTGGTTCAAAAGAGGCAGCCTTAGGTGGAGTTACGACAATCATTGAAATGCCAATCTCTACTCCTCCTCCACATTCACCGGAAATAGTAGAAAATAGAATGTCTATTGCTGATAAAGAAGTAGTTGTCGATATTGCCTTTTTCGGGGCAGCAGGCATAGATCGTTTGGATGATGTCATTCCTTGCTCAAAATCAGGTATTGTAGCTTTTAAAACTTTTTTACATGAAGCTCCGCCGGGCAGAGAAAAAGAATTTATCGGACTTACTGCACCAGATACCGGTGACCAATACGAACTAATGGAAGAAGTAGCCAAAACAGGGGTGATCATTGGTTTTCATGCAGAAAATAACGATATGATCAATAAAAATATAGCTGCTCTAAGAAAACAGGGAAAAACCTCTCCGATATATCACGGGAGATCCCGGCCACCGGTTGTGGAGATAGAAACAGCTTCTAAAATATTACTCTTTGCGGAAAAGACCGGTGCAAAAATAGAAATGTGTCATATAAGTACTCCTGAAGTAGTAGAATTGGTCAATGAGGCGAAGTGTAAAGGTGTTTATGTTATTGCAGAAACCTGTCCGCATTACTTATTTCTTAATGAGAATGCTCTAAATAAAGTAGGCGTCTTTGCAAAATGCAATCCTCCTTTAAGAAGCGAAGCAGAGCGTCAAGGGATGTGGGAATTGGTCAATGACGGAAGTATCGATATGATTGGAAGCGACCATGCTCCTTATACTAAAGAGGAAAAAGAAAGAGGCTGTGAAGATATATTTACTCCTCCTGCAGGATTTCCCGGATTATCTACAAGACTTCCTTTACTTTTCACTGCAGTCAAAGAAGGGAAGTTAGCTTTAGAAAAAATGGTGAAACTTATTTGCGAGAATCCGGCAAGAATATTCGGTTTATTTCCCAAGAAAGGAACTATTGCTATTGGTTCGGATGCCGATTTTATTATCATTGATCCTGAAAAAAAAGAAAAAATTTGCAAGGATAAAATGTTTACAAATTGTAAAGAAAGCGCACTCGTTTATAATGGATGGGAAGTCTATGGTAAACCTGAAAAAACCATTGTTAGAGGTAGAATTGTATTTGATGATGGGAAAATAACTGTTGCTCCCGGTTATGGAGAAATATTAAAAGTGTATTCTCATTAAGCCAATAGGTAAATGTGGTAAGAATTTTAAAATGATATTTCCTAATCACATATTCTATGAACCAAGTTAAACCAATAAGTAAGATGTTTTACTTTGGAAAAAAAGGGAGGAAGAATGATAGATAAAATGAATCTGAAAAAATTAGAAAAATTAAATAATAAGTATGTTCAAAAGAAAGTTGAAGAAGCTATAAAATTATGCAAACCGGCAAAAGTGACCATCATTAGTGATTCAAACGAAGATATTGATTATGTAAGAAAATTGGCTCTTAATACCGGAGAAGAAAAAAAGTTAAAAATGAAAGGCCATACTATTCATTTTGACGGTTATTATGACCAGGCAAGAGACAAGGAACATACTAAATATCTGTTGTCTAAAAAAGTAGATTGGGGACTGGGTATTAATTATATTGAAAAGGATAAAGGACTTAATGAAGTACGTTCTTTTCTTGATGGCAGCATGGTTGGCAAGGAAATGTTGGTGCGGTTTTTTTCTTTAGGACCTACAAATTCCAAATTTTCTCTTAGAGCTTTACAGATTACAGATTCAGCTTATGTAGCGCACAGTGAAGACCTTCTCTATCGCCAGGGATATCAAGAATTTGAAAACCTGAAAGGTTCTGATGATTTCTTTTTCTTTCTTCATTCTGCCGGGAGATTGGAAAATGGCGTTAGTGCAGATATCGATAAAAGGCGAATCTATATTGACCTTGAAGAGAACAGAGTATTTTCAGTCAATAATCAATATGCCGGGAATTCTATCGGGCTAAAGAAACTGGCTTTCAGGTTAGCAATTAATAAAGCCCAGCATGAAAACTGGTTAGCAGAACATATGTTTATCATGGGTGTTCATGGCCCCAAAAATCGGGTTTCTTATTTTACTGGTGCTTTCCCCAGTGCCTGTGGAAAAACCAGCACAGCCATGATTCCCGGACAAACTGTTGTCGGAGATGACATTGCCTATCTCAGAAAAGTAAATGGAGAGGTAAGGGCAGTCAATGTAGAATCCGGCATTTTCGGTATTATCCGTGATGTCAATCCTGATGATGACCCTTTGATTTATCAGGCATTAACTACCCCGAGAGAACTGATTTTTTCAAATGTATTAATTTACAACGACAATCCTTATTGGTTAGGAATGAAAAAAGATATTCCTAAAGAGGGTGTGAACTATTCCGGAGAGTGGAAAGAAGATAAACTGGACAATAAAGGAAATAAAATTACACTTTCACATAAAAACGCGAGATATACGATTCGATTAAGCGCTTTAAAGAATATTGATTCTAGAGCGGAAGATCCATCAGGCGTACCAATTAGTGCTGTCATCTATGGAGGAAGAGATTCTGATACAACAATACCTGTTGTCGAATCCCTTGACTGGGCACATGGTGTGTTTTTAGGTGCTACCATCGAATCTGAAACTACCGCTGCAACCCTGGGAGCTCAGGGAGTCAGAAAGCATAATCCTATGGCTAATCTTGATTTCATCTCAGTTCCTATTAAGACTTATATAGAGAACCATCTAAGATTTGCTGAAAACCTGGCACTTGTTCCCAGGATTTATGCTACTAATTATTTTTTAAAAGATGAAACAGGTCAATATTTAAATAGTAAATTAGATAAAAAGGTATGGATCCTTTGGGCTGAAGGTAGAGTAAATAATGAATATAAAGCGATTGAGACTCCGGTAGGCAAAATACCGAAGTACGAAGACATTAAAAAATTATTTAACCTTGAAATGGACAAAGATTATACCAGGAAAGAGTATAAAGAACAATTTTCTCTAAAAGTGACTAAATATTTAGAAAAGATGGAGCGGATGATAAAGATTTTTGAACATATAGAGATGCCCGCTGTCTTTAATAATGAGCTAAAAGCTCAAATATTAAGATTGCAGGAAGCAGAAGAAGAGTTTGGAAAGGAAATTATTTCTCCTTTCGATTTTTAGTTTGCGGTTCAATACTTTTCATTTTTTCTTTGATAAGAACTGAATAAAATTTAATAAAAACAGGTCTGAAGCGATTCAGCCCTGTTTTTTATTTTTTAAATAATTTTTTGGTTATTCTTTAAAAAAAGAAGAAATTTTTTTATTTTTATGATATACTATCAGAGGTAAATTGGGTTACCCAATTACCCAATAATCCAATAAATGAGGAATAAATGGAATTTAAAGAAATTACCCATGTTCGACTGTACGAAAGTGTCATAGAACAGATTATGATTTTGATAAAAAATGAAGAACTGAAACCGGGAGATCAGCTTCCTCCGGAAAGAGAATTGGCTGAAAAATTGTCTATTAGCAGAGGTTCTCTTAGGGAGGCATTTAGAGTACTGGAATCAAGAGGACTCATTAAAAGTAAACCGGGAGGAGGAAGATTTATTCGTGAATTAAAAAAAGACAGTTCTATTCATGCAGAAAATATTATTTTAAGTTTAGAGAAATCTTCCATATTAGAGCTGCTTGAAGCAAGAGAAATATTTGAAGTAAAAATTGTTAAACTTGCTGCCCAGAGAGCTACCATCGAAGATATAAATTTAATCGAGGAAGTTTTGAAAAAAATGAGAAAAGAAGAATTAAAAGATGACAAAAAAACGGAATCAGATACAGAATTTCATTTAGCTATTGCGAGTGCTTCTCATAATTTTGTCTTTGTCAATATAATAAAATTACACTTAGATTTACTTAAAGAGACTCGAGGAAAAACCTGGAAAATACCAGGGAGACGGGAAAAACAATTTCAAGAACACCAAGCAATACTAGAAGCTATTATTGAACGTGATAGCAAAAAAGCTGGAGAAGCTATGCTGAAACATCTTAGGACCGTCAGAAAAGTTTTAGTGCAGATATAAGTAAAATCTAAAAATGTATTAGTAATTGATAAAAAAATCACAAAGATTAGGATATTTAAAAAATATTTACTTAATAGAAAAAGGAGATTAAGCCATGAAAGAGATTAGAGTTCTATCGCCGGTAGGTATGCTAGGATATGGTTTTCCTGTAAAATCTTTTCAGAAAGGCCTAGAAAAGAAACCCCATGTGATAGCTGCCGATGCGGGTTCCACTGATGCCGGTCCCCATAAATTAGGAGCAGGAGTGGGAATCGTGAGTAAAGAAGCTACCAAAAAAGATCTTACTCTAATGTTAACAGCAGGATGTGAAAATAAAATTCCTGTTATTATTGGTTCAGCGGGAGGTTCCGGTGCCGAAATTCATCTTAATTGGACCTCAGAAATAGTGAAAGAAATTGCCAAAGAGAAAAATCTACATTTTAAAATGGCCTTAATCCATGCAGAAGTTGAGAAAGATTATCTTAAAAATAAATTAGCCGAGGGGAAAATAAAACCGTTAGGCCCTGTCCCTGAATTAACCCCAAAAGATATAGAAGAAGCTACACGAATTGTGGCGGTAATGGGCACACACTCTCATATAAAAGCCCTGGAAATGGGCGCAGAGGTTATTATAGCTGGTCGTTCCAATGACCCGGCCATGTTTGCAGCTTTACCTATTCGTGAGGGTTATAACCCCGGTTTAGCCTTACACATGGGGAAAATATTGGAATGTGGGGCAATGGCTTCTACTCCAGGAACTACCTCTGATTGCATGATGGCATATTTAAGGGAGGATTATTTTATAGTAGAACCGACTAATCCCATGCGAAAATGTATTCCCAGTACAGTAGCTGCCCATACCCTTTATGAAAAATCAAGCCCTTTACATATTATTGGACCGGAAGGAGTAGTAGATGTTACCGGATGTAAATTCGAACAGTATAGTGAAAGAGCGGTAAAAGTAACGGGTTCTAAACTAAAGAAGAGTAAAATTATTAATATAAAATTAGAAGGTGCAAGTAAGGTAGCGTATCGGACAATATGTATTGCCGGATTAAGAGATCCTATTATGATTAAACAGATTGATGAATGCGAGAAACATGTTCGTGATACTGTATTTACTTACTTTAATGATATTTCCACAGAAGATTACAAATTACTTTTTCATATCTATGGAAAAAATGGAGTAATGGGAACATTGGAACCTCAAAAGGAAATTACCTCTTATGAGCTTTGCCTTATTTTAGAAGTCGTAGCCAAAGATCAGGAATTAGCAAATATTATTTGTGCTTTTGCCCGTTCTACATTATTGCATTATTCGTATAAGGGACGCATTGCTACTGCGGGCAATTTAGCTTTTCCTTATGCCCCTTCAGATATACCTACCGGAGCAGTATATAAATTTAATATTCACCATTTAGTAGAAGTGGATGATCCTGATGAACTTTTTTCAATAGAAATAGTTGAAGTTTAATATGATAATGAATTCAAAAGGAGAATATATAAATGACTAAGGAAGTTTCTATTATCGATTTAGTAAACGTAATCCGCAGTAAAAATGCTGGTCCATTTGAATTGACTTTCGATATAATTTTTAAAGATAAGGAAACCTACGAGAAGGTTAAAAAAACAAAAGTAATTACTAAAGAGCTTATTGCTAAACTATACCATATCCCTATTGAAAAAGTTCTTTATTTTGTGGAATTTGATCCTGCTAATGCCATAAAAGCAACGATTGTAAGACCGGTAGATTCGGGAAGCATTGGTGAGACCGATGTTTATGGAGCCCAGCAACATGCACCGCTTTTAGGAATTAAAATACCTTACAAAGAATAAGGGGAGAAAAATGTATAAAAAAGAATTATTAGATGTGATTCCGGAATTTAATTTAATTGAAGATTCTGTTTTAAAAGAGAAAACTTTAAAGGTTTGGGGAATTGCTCTGCAAACGGGAGGATGGAAAATAGCTGACTTGCAAAGAATGCCATTCACCCTATTATTGGAATCCTGTCCTTGCAGCATGATTGAACACATAAGGGGAGTAACAAATGTTGCAATCAATGCCGCTAAAGCTCTTAAATTAATCTATAAAGACAAGGTGAAAATCAATATGGATTATTTGATTTCCGGTGCTTTATTGCATGATATCGGAAAATTAATAGAGTACAAGGAAAAGAACGGACAATTTAGCCAGAGTAAGCTAGGTACTTTGGTTCGACATCCTATTTCAGGAGTTGGCATTTGTTACGGAGAAGGTATACCGGGAGAAATACTTCATATTATTGCTTCTCATTCCTGGGAGGGCGGACGCTCTAAAAGAAGTCCTGAAGCGGTTATTGTTCATCATGCTGATTTTACCAACTTTGAACAATTTAAATAAGTTTTAGTATAAAAATATATTTTTTAGTAAACAGAATGATTGTTTTGTTAAGATTAGTATAGCGTTTTTCATATAACTTTTATTTCGTTCTGTATTTACGAGGAACTAAGCAACGAAGTTATCCTTTGATTTGTAGGACTTGAGATCGTTTTGCCATTACTCGTGATAACAAATCAGTACAATATTACTATGGAAAAATTTCACTAGTTAACTAATTAACCAGCTAACCAACTAACTAATAAGGAGGTTATAAAAATGGGAAAAACTTTCGCGGAAAAGATTTTAGCAATTAAATCAGGTAAAAAAAGTACAGTTGCCGGGGAGATTGTCACTGTTTCTCCGGATATAGTATTATCTCATGATAATACGGCAGCAATATCAAAAAAATTTTTACAAATTGGAGTAAAAACCGTTAACCATCCAGAAAAAATAGTTATTATTTTAGACCATTGCATTCCTGCTGCTTCAGAAAAATATGCTTCCAATCATAAAATCATAAGAGAATTCGTAGAAGAACAGGACATTGAAAATTTCTTTGATATCAATGTGGGTGTTTGTCATCAGGTTTTACCCGAAAAAGGGTATGTTCTTCCTGGTACTTTAGTTTTAGGGGCAGATTCACACACGACTACCCATGGAGCCTTTGGAGCTTTTGCTACCGGCATTGGTAGAAGCGAAGTAGCTTCAATTTGGGCGAATGATAAGATCTGGCTTAAAGTGCCGGAAACCATTAAAATTGAAATCAGTGGAAAATTACCAATTGGTTTATATCCAAAGGATATTATTCTTCATACAATCGGTAATCTGGGGGCTGATGGCGTTTTATATAAATCGGTTGAATTTACCGGTAATGTAATTAAGGAAATGGATATAAGCGGCAGAATGACCCTCTGTAATATGTCCGTAGAGATGGGTGCAAAAAACGCCTATGTAGAACCGGATGAAAAAACAGTTCAGTGGCTAAGCTCAAGAACCAAAAGGAAATATGAGATTGTCAAATCAGATCCTGACGCAGTCTATGAAAAAGTAATTAAATACCAAGTGAATGAATTAGAGCCTCAAATAGCATGTCCGCATACCGTTGATAATGTAAAATCTGTTTCGGAAGTGATTGGGACTAAAATTAATCAGGTTCTTATCGGGACATGCACCAATGGTAGAATTAATGATTTAAAGATTGCCAGCGAAATTCTTAAAGATAAAACAATTTTTAAAAATACACGATTATTGGTTTTTCCGGCATCCATGGAAGTTTATGCCGAAGCAATGGAGTTGGGTATTCTTAAAGAATTAGTAAAAAGCGGAGCAGTTATCATGAATCCCGGATGTGGTCCATGCTTGGGGGCTCATGAAGGAGCTCTAGCACCGGGAGAAATCTGTCTTAGTACTGCTAATCGTAATTTTAAAGGAAGGATGGGTTGTAAAGATGCTGAAGTCTATCTTGCCAGTCCGGCCACTGTTGCAGCATCAGCACTAAGAGGAGAGATCACAGATGTAAGGGGGTATCTAAAATGACTATTCAAGGAAAAGCATGGAAATACGGCGATGATATAAATACCGATGTTATCTTCCCCGGAAAGTATACCTACACCATAACGGATCCGAAGGAGATGGCCGAACATGCTCTGGAGGATCTTGACTCTGAATTTGCAAGTCAGGTCAACATGAATGATGTAATTATTGCCGGAGAAAATTTTGGATGTGGCAGTTCGAGAGAACAGGCTGCAACCTGCCTTAAATATGCCGGAGTTGGTGCAGTGATAGCAAAATCATTTTCGAGAATATTTTTTAGAAATGCCATTAATCAAGCTCTTCCCGTGATTGATTGTAAAGACGCTGTAGATTATATCAAATCCGGAGATGAAGTAAAGATTGATTTTGAAAAAGGCGAATTGTTATGGAAAGAAAAGACCTTTGCTTTTAAGCCTCTTCCCGCAGAGATTCTGGATATTTTTAATGACGGAGGCCTCATTCCTCATACGAAAAAATTATTAATGACTGAAAAAGGAGAATAAAAAATGACAAGATATAAAATAGCCTGGTTGCCGGGTGATGGCGTAGGTAATGATGTCATGGAAGCAGCAAAGATTGTTTTGGATACTTTAAAATTGGATGCAGAATATATTCATGGTGATATAGGTTGGGAGTTTTGGAAAAAAGAAGCAAATCCACTTCCGGAAAGAACAAAAAGAATTATTAAAGAGACTGATTGTTGCCTCTTTGGAGCGATAACTTCTAAACCCAAAGAAGAAGCAGAAAAGGAACTAGCACCTGAATTTCAGGGAAAAGGTTACATTTATTCCAGTCCAATAGTAAAGATTCGGCAGGAATTTAAATTACATACGAATTTGAGGCCCTGTAAAGCATTTAAGGGGAATCCGCTTAATTATAAGGATGATATTGATTTGGTAGTATTTCGAGAAAATACCGAAGGTCTTTATAGTGGCGTAGAATTTCATCCTGTGTCTCAAGGGCTGATGGATTCTCTTTTAAAAAATCACCCTAAGATGAAAAAATTTGCAAATACTTCCTTAGACGATATTGCAATCTCGTGTAGGATATTTACGCGTAAAGCCTGTCAATCTATTATTCGTCAAGCATTTGAATATGCTAAAAAATTCAAGAAACAATCGGTAACAG
>CBFCZX010000040.1:0-12845 GCA_965602765.1 uncultured Atribacterota bacterium
ATGACATTGCTGATGCTGTAATCTGTAGCTTCAAAGTTCGGATTTTTTAGATGATATTTTGCACCGGTCATGGATATACCGGGAACTTTACCGATGGGGAACAGAGAAAATCGTCGGCCTGCAAGTCCGGAAAATTCTCTTTTGGAAGTAACGGGAAAGATGACAGCATTATGGGTAATCACTTCAATTTCAATGTCTGGCTCATAATTCCGGAAGAGATTGATGATATTTGCCAGGCTGTGGTCAAAATAACTACCGGTCATGGCAAGCAGGGATATTTTTTTTGGTTTCAGGGAAATTGCTTTTTGCAGGCTGATTTCCGAATCGGTTAAATCTTTTTCTTTGGGATATTTTTCAAGAGGAATATTCTTATATTTTGCCAATACAGTTTTCGATACACTATCCAGGTCTCCAATAATAAAATCAGGAGTGATATTTAATTTATCTAAAATGGAAAGTCCGTTATCGGCAGCAATGATAAAATCTGAATTTTTACAGTATTCTTTTATCTTGGTTGAATTCCAATCTTCACCATTGCCGATAATACTGATATGATTGTATTGGACACTCTGGTTATTTTTATTCATAAAATCCCCATATAGGTTTTTATTTTATCCATAAAACGCAAAAATATCCGGGTCTTTCAGTTTTGGATAGAGCTTCTTCTTTTGCCATACTGATTTCCTCTTCTTTTATATCGGGAGGAATATACAGGCATTCCCCTGTGCTTATTATTTTATCACTTTTTAATCTTTTTAGTTCTTCAGGATTTCTCAGTTGGGCATCTTTAAATACGGTATTCTTTTGAAATTCTTCAGTGGAATAAAGTTCACCCCATTTGCTGTCTCGATTAATGGTGCCTATCATAATTTGTCCTTTGTCTTTGCATACCCGGAATATTTCATTGATTGCTTTTTCCATATCTTTTACAAATTCGAAGGTTGCCATGGAAAAGACGGCATCAAAGTGCCCATCAGGAAATTTTATATCATATGCATCCATATGATAATAGTTGATGAATAGATTTTCTTTTGCTGATTTTTCCCTTGCCAGGTCAAGCATTTTATCGGAAAGGTCAATAGCGGTGACCTTGCAGCCTTTTTTCGCCAGTTTTATACTAAAGTTTCCCGTTCCACAGCCAATGTCTAAAACTTTCATCCCTTTTTTAATTTTGAAAAGATTCAAAGCGCATTCGCTTTCTACAAAATCCACATGTTTCCCCAGTTTGGTTTTATACCAGTCATCATAGATGTTGGATACGTTATCAAATATCTCCACTTGTAAATCTCCTTATACAAAAAATTATAACATATTTAAAATATCTCTTTCGATTTCATTAAATCTTGTGGATGTGATAATCTCCCTATCTCTGGGTTTGGAAAGATCTACCACAATTTCTTTTTTTATTTTGGCAGGCCGATTGGACAGGACATATATCCGGTCTGATAAGAATATCGCTTCTTCGATATCATGAGTAATAAATAGAATGGATACTTTTAATTTATCTAAAATCCCCAAAAGCCAATTCTGCATCTTAAGACGGGTGATGGCATCAAGTCCCCCAAAGGGTTCATCCAAAAGAATAATGTCTTTGGAGCTCATGTAGGTCCTCATAAGCGCAGCTCTTTGCCGCATTCCTCCTGAAAGCTGATGCGGGAATTTATATTCAAAACCTTCCAGACCAAATAATTTAAAATATTTTTTTACCTGTTTGCGAGCATCTTTTTTGTTATATCCTCTTATCCTCAGGGGCAGAGCCGCATTGTCAATGATTTTTTCCCAGGGAAGTAAAAGGTCTTTCTGGTACATGTAACTTACTTTGCCTGTTTCACCGGTAGATTCTTTTCCGTCGATAAATACCTGCCCGCTGTCAATTTTCACCAAACCGGAAATCATATTAAATATGGTGCTTTTACCGCATCCGCTGGGACCGATTAAGGCAACAAATTCATTTTCCCTCAGTTCCAAAGAAATGTCATCTATGATAGGCATATTTTCATAATCTTCTTGAAAATGAACGATTTCTAATTTCTTTTTATTATTTTTCGGGTAAGTATTCATTGGTAAATGCTGCATTTGCATCCAGTTCCTTATCTATTAATTTTCTCTTATACATCCAATTGGCATAATTTTCCCAAACTTCTTCTTTCATCTCTCCCCATCTTTCTACATCTGCCTGGAAATGGGAGGCCAGATATTTCTGACTGGCGATGGCTATTTCCCTATCGGTCTCAGGCGCATTTTTTAGTAGGGCTTCTGCTGCCTCTTCAGGATTCTCTATGCAAAATTTATAACCTCTTGTGGTTGCTCTTAAAAATTTTCTTGCCAGTTCAGGTTCTTTATGGAGTAAATCTTCACTGGCAATAATAACCGGAGTGTAAAAGTCAAGATTTGAATCATAATCCTGAAGCAGTATAAAATTGATGGGAAAATCCTTTAATTGAGCGGCAACTCCGTCCCAGCCATAATATATCCAGGTATAATCCACATGTTCCCTGACACTTGTAAAAAAATCAATAGCCCCGATATAGATGATTTCCGTTTTGGAGAAATCTCCAGCGTCATTTTCCATGAGTGCCTTTATCATAGCCGTCTCCATAGGTGAACCCCAGCCCCCGTATTTTTTACCTTCAAAATCTTTAGGGGTTTCAATTCCTCTTTCTACGGGAGATGCAAATCCCGAAGTATTGTGTTGAATGATGGCAGCGATAGCTTTAATCGGTAAAGCTTCTTTGGTGGTCCTGGCGTAGGTCACCTGTTCCTGGTAACTGATACCGAACTCCCCCTGACCGGCTGCAATCAATGCTGCACTTCCTCCTTCGGATGGCTGGATAATTTCAATGGAAAGTCCTTCTTCTGTGTAGTACCCTTTTTCTTTTGCCACATACATGCCGGTATGATTGGTATTGGGTATCCAGTCAAGCAGAACGGTAATTTCTTTAAGTTTCTCTCCGGATTGATTATCTGCAAAACTATTTCCTGATAAACAGGTCAATAAAAATAAACTAATGGTCAATATTAAAAAACTTTTTCTGAACATTTTATTCCTCCAATTTTAAATGATATTATTTGGTCAATCTTGTCCAGGGCATCATTAGATATTGGATAAGTTCTATGATTTTAAAAAGCAGGAGGCTTAACAACACAATAACAACGATGACTGAAAACACTTTATCCAGGGCAAAAGACTGCCTTACCCTGGTCATGTATACACCTAATCCGTCTTTCCCTCCCATCCACTCTCCGATGACTGCTCCCATGATGCTGTAGGTCGCCGCAATTTTCAGTCCTGAAAAAAAATTACCCAGGGAGGCGGGAAATTTCGCAAATTTAAAGATTTGAAAATAATTGGCCTTCATGGATTTGAATAGATTGAGCATATCCTTATCGATGGATTCCAGGCCTTCCAGCAGATTGACAACAATCGGAAAAAAACATACCAGGATAACCACGATAATCTTGGGCAATTTATCAAATCCGAACCACATAACCAGTAAAGGCACCAATATAATAATGGGAATAGTTTGGGAAACAATAAACAAGGGATAAAAGGCTTTTTTAAGCAATGGAAAACTATCCATTAAAACAGCCAGGATAACTGCCAGCAGTATGGCGATGAAAAATCCTGTAAGGGCTTCTTCTAAAGTAGTCATAATGTGTGGTTTTAATTCCGGAAATATCCTGAAACTTGTTAAGAAAACATCAGAAGGTGAAGGCAGGATATATCTTGCTATAATTCCCTTATCCACAATATACTGCCAACCTGCAACAATCATCATAAAAAATACGATTGGGGTAAAATTATTTCCGATACTTTTTAACCTTTTCATCGATAGTAACACCTTCCGGTTTATAATCAATTTTAACGATGGATACAATTCTGGGTACACCTTCTTTTACGCATATCTGTTGAGCCTGTTTGACGATATCCATCAATTTATCAAAATCACCTTCCATGCTAGTTTCCGTGGCGCCCACTTCGTATTTTACGCCGCTTTCATCAATATATTTTATGATTTTATCGACAATTTCATAAATCCTCTCTTCTTTTACCATGGGTAAGATTTGTAAACTTACATTTACACTGGGCATATCTGACCTCCTTCAATTAACATTGGTCTATAAATAAAAAACCATTACCTCAAAAAGATAATGGTTTTAGGGATTATCGAAAAGTAATTTTACTTCCCTACGCTAGAATTACCTAGATCAGGTTCAAGGGTCAAAGCGAAAATGCTTTCTCTCAGCAAAAAGCTCCCCTATATATCGATATTCTATTTTTCTGTACAAATTATACTAAACAAATCGGTCTTTGTAAAGGAAAATTAATGAATAGTGAATGGTCGTTAGTTGCTAGTAAAAAGAAAGGAATTAAAATTTCGGGTTAGCACATAGTAATAATATATTGTAATAGTTTGGGAATAAATAAGGGATACTAGTCTACAAATCGGGAGATTCAAAGAACACAAACAGAAAAATATAAAGTCACCATACCAATAGACAGGTGTCTCTCCTGTCTATTGGTATGCCATCGATATTTTTTAGATTGCCATGTGTTCTGTACGACTTATAATCTCATTCTGTAAATTTTCATTTAAATTATTAAAATAATCACTATACCCTGCCACTCGAACGATTAAATCCCTGTATTTTTCCGGTTCTTTCTGGGCAGCTCTCAAGGTATCAGCATTCACCACATTGAATTGTATATGGTGCCCTCCCAGTTTAAAATAAATTCTCACCAAATGGCCAAGATTGTTAATGCCTTCTTCTCCCTGAAGTAATTGAGGCGTAAATTTTTGATTCAAAAGGGTTCCGCCGGTTTTTACCTGCTCCATCTTGGAAGCAGATTTAATCACGGCTGTAGGCCCAAAACGATCTGCTCCCTGAACCGGAGATATTCCTTCCGATAAAGGCTGTCCCGCTTTTCTGCCATCCGGGGTAGCACCAATAACTGACCCGAAATAGATGTGACAGGTTGTAGGAAGCATATCAATTCTGTAGTTACCGCCTTTGATATTTTTTCTCCCGTCGACTTCCTCGAAAAAAGCATTAAAGACCATTTTCATGATATCATCTGCCGCATCATCATCATTGCCGTATTTCGGAGTTTTATTTAAAAACATCTGACGGATGATTTCATGGTTTTCATAATTATCTTTTAGTGCAGTGAGCATTTTATCCATGCTAATATCTTTCTGGTCAAAGACATGACATTTAATCGATGACAGGCTATCTGTAATCGAACCAATGCCTACACCCTGAATATAATTTGTATTATAACGGGCACCTCCGGCATTATAATCTTTTCCTTTTTTAATACAATCACTGACAGTTATTGACAAAAATGGTGAAGGCATGTATTGGGCATACAATTTTTCAATAAGATGATTTCCTTTTATTTTAATATTTATAAAATGGTGAAGTTGCTTTTTAAAGGCTTCTATCAATTCTGCAAAGGATTTAAATGTCAGTGGATCACCGGTTTCAATACCAAGTTTTTTACCGGTCTGAGGGTCAAGGCCGTTATTTAAGGTGATTTCCAAAACTTTTACCAGATTAAAATAACCGGTTAGTATATAACTTTCCTTACCAAATGCACCGGTTTCCACACAACCGCTTGTTCCGCCGCAACGGGCATCTTCCAGGGATTTTCCCTGTCTTAACATCTCTTTTATTACCTGGTCAGCATTAAACATGGAAGGCTGACCCCAACCTTTCTTAACAATATGAATAGCATTTTTCAAAAACTTATCGGGGCTCTTCTCACTTAATTGAATATTGGTACTTGGCTGCAACAACCTCATCTCATCAATGACTTCTAAAATAAGATAGGTGAACTCATTGACTCCGTCTGTTCCGTCCGCTTTCAAGCCGCCATTATTGATATTGGCAAAATCAGTATAAGTACCGCTCTCCGCCAAAGTAACACCTACTTTGGGAGGAGCAGGTTGATTATTGAACTTTACCCAGAAACACTCCAGAATTTCTTTGGCCTTTTCCCGTGTTAATGATCCTTCCTCTAACTCTTTCTTGTAGAAGCGATATATGTGCTGGTCCAATCTTCCAGGATTAAACGAATCCCAGGTATTTAATTCGGTAACAACACCTAAATGAACGAACCAGTACATCTGCAGAGCTTCCCAGAAATTGCGGGGCGGATTTTCAGGAACATGGCGGCAAACTTCTGCAATTTTTAATAATTCTTTTTTTCTTAATTCATCTTTTTCAGTCAGTGCCATTTCCTCTGCTTTTTCGGCATGTCGATTGGCAAATGCAATGATTGCCCGGGCACATATCAACATGGCTTTTAATTCTTCCTTCTTGCCATAAGCATCCGGGTCATTTAAATAATCAATATCTTCAAGGCTTTTTTTGATATCTTCAATAAAACCTGAAAACCCTTTTTTGTACATTTTTCCGTCAGCAACCGTATGCCCAGGAGCTCTCTGTTCCATAAATTCGGTGAACATTCCCGCTTCGTAGCAATCTTTCCACTGTGAGTCCATGTTTTCAAAAATGCGGTATCGCATTGAACGATGCTTCCAGTAAGGAATAATCTCTTCTTCCTGAATCTTTCTAACTTCTTCACTAACTTTAAAAGATATTTTTTTCCGGCTGTTAATCATATCAAAATCATTTAAGCTATGACAACACAATTCCGGAAAAGTAGGCGTTGCCAAAGGAAAACTTCCTCTTTCACCGACAATCAATTCCCCTTCTCCAATGGAAACCGCTTTGTTTTCCATTAATTGCTGAAAGGTGAGGGCCCGAAGTACGGGAATAGAAACGCTTCCCGAATATTTTTTATAAGTCTCAGTGACTATTTTGGCTCTTTCAATGGAAATATAGGGATGAGTATTGATGCTTTCTTCTCTTAATCTTTGTACTCTTTCTTTCATTTGACCGAATTAACCTCCTGATTTTATAATTAAATCATACTCTCTTAATAGATTTGATATTTTTGATAATTTTTCTTTAGCGGGAACCCGGGTATTTTCCAGGGCATATTTTTTCCCTATTCGGGCATACTTCTCTGATGCAATATTATGATAGGAAAGGAGTTCTATGCACTTTATGCTAATCGGGGCTAAAAACTTGCCAATGTCCTTAATATTTTGGGCATCATCATTGATCCCCGGGATAATCGGAATACGAACAATGATATTTTCATTTTCCCCGGCGAGTTTCTTTAAATTTTCTAAAATAATTTGATTGGATACACCTGTATATTTTTTATGCGCTTCATCATTCATTATTTTTACATCAAACAAGAATAAGTCAATCATTTCCCTTATTCTATCTAAAAATGACCAGGCGCAATAACCGCTGGTATCCAGGGTTGTATGTATTTCCTTTTTTTGACAACAGTGCAGGAGTTCTTCTAAAAATTCCTGTTGCATGAGAGGTTCTCCTCCGGAAAAAGTGACTCCTCCTCCGGATTCCTGGTAGAATATAATATCCTTTTCAATCTCTTTCATGACTTCACATGCCGTCGCTTTCCTGCCGATGATTTCCCTGGCCTCGGTTGGACATTTTTTAGCACACTCGCCACAGAGGCTGCACTTTCTCTTGTCCGTGAACATAATGCCATCTTCTATACTAATCGCATCAGACGGGCATGCCGTTAAACATGTATTACAGTTTATGCATCTATCTTTCCAGAAAATCAATTCCGGTGAGGGAGATTGGCTTTCCGGATTATGACACCACCAGCAATTCAATGGACAGCCTTTAAAAAAGACGGTTGTTCTAATTCCCGGTCCGTCATGAATTGAATATTTTTGAATATTAAAAATGTTTCCTGTCGGCATAATAAATCTCAATCAATTATTTTTTTATTTGCATTTATAAATATCAAACATAAAAATACCGCTGATAAAACCATGACTGTTTATGGTTAGAAACGGATCTCTTATTATTTGTCAAATGATTTATAAACAATAACTCTATTGACCAAGTTCTGAAAGTATATTATTTTTTACGCGCTCCAAATGTATCAACAGATTAGCAGCAACCAGGTTTTCTTTCTTTAGTTCCATCGCTTCGATAATAGAAAGATGTTCTTTTATAGATTCTTTAAAAGAATAATTTTTTAAAAATAAATTTATAAACCAATTCGTGTGATCCTCAAAATCCTCTAAGATATCAATCAGTTTTTTATTCCCACATTTTTCGTATAATAATTTATGAAACCTTTCATCTAAAACAAAAAAACGCATTTTATTTTCTTTGTTTTCCGGTTTTGACAGAAGTATAATAAATTCTTGTTTAATCTCTTTTAATTTAAGTCTTGAGATTCTTAAAAAGGACTCTTTTGCTGTCAACGGTTCAAGTAATTCCCTGATTTTAGATATGTCTTTCACTTCTTGAGCAGTAATATTTGAAACCATAGTACCTCTACGCGGAATAATTGAAACAAAGCCTTCTTTTTCTAATCTGTTCAATGCTTCCCGAATAGGACCACGGCTCATATTCATGCTTTTGGAAAGTTTTTCTTCGGTCAAAAATAATCCCGGTTTAAAATTCCCTATTGTAATTTCAAATTTTATATTTTGATAAGCTTTATCTTTAAGAGATAACATTTTCTAACTTCCTAAAATATTTTATTATTGGTCTAAATTATTTTTCTTACAATCTACTCATTACATTTTAGATAAAATATTATTTATTGTCAACATCTTGTTAACAATTATATTTTTAAAATTAAGAGTGCACTTTTTTTAATGTTTTAATCTAAAAGTGCACTCTCAAAATAACCTAAGTATTAAACATTCAGGATTAATAGAAAATCCCAAAACTTACTTCTTTTTTAACTCTTCCGAGAAATTCCTGGTGCATCAAAACACTTCTCTGTTCAGGGTTTATAAAACCTGAATGATTTTTTTAGCAATTTTTTCGGGAGAAAAACCAAAGTAATCCGCTACCTCTTCCCCCGGAGCACTTTTACCAAAGGTTTCCATAAATACAGTAAGGTATTTCTCTTTCAATATTTGATGCCAACCCTGGCCATTATTCACTTCAATCACTACCCTAAGCACATCTTTTGCACCTAAAATATTTTCGATATAATCCTTATCCTGGCTTAAAAATTTTCCACGGTCAGGTATTGATACTACTCTGGAGGAAATATTTTTTTCCTTTAAAAGATTGACTGTTTCTACCGCTAAAGACACTTCGCTGCCGCTTGCTATTAAAACGACATCAGGTTTTTCCCTTTTCTCTTTAACGACAATATACCCGCCTTTATTGAATTCTTCCATGCCCTGATTTTTTTCCAGATGGGGTAAATTTTGCCGGCTTAATACCAAAGCAACCGGTTTTTCTTTTTCTTGCAACAGTTCCGCCCAGGTCCATTTTACTTCTTCGTCATCCGCCGGCCTAACTATTCTTAAATCGGGAATAACTCTCAGTGATTCAAGCTGTTCTACCGGTTGATGAGTAGGGCCGTCTTCTCCGACATAGATAGAATCATGCGTAAAGATATAGATAACGGGAAGTTTCATTAGTGCTGCCAATCGAATGGATGGCCGCATATAATCAGAAAATGAAAAGAAAGTAGAACAATAGACTCTGAAGCCTTTATGGGCAGCAATGCCGTTACAAATAGCGCCCATGGCATGTTCTCTTACTCCAAACCTGATATTTCGACCATCGAAATTGTCTTTTTGAATTTCTTTGTATTTTTTTAAATAAGTTTTTGTAGAAGGAGAGAGATCAGCAGAACCACCGATAAGATAAGGCATTTTTTCGGCAACATATTCCAAGACCATCCCTGAGGAAGCGCGTGTGGCTAAAGAGTTTTTCATTTCCAAATTTTCCAATTCCAGATTTTCCGGAACTATTAGATGATGAGCATTATTCCATTGTTTGTATAATTCAGGATATTTTTCCGACCATTGTTTAAAGACGCTTTCCCATGCTTCTCTTTTTTCAATAAGTTTGTTTTTTCTATTTTTAAAAAACTCTTTTACTTCTTCCGAAATATAAAATTTATCATCAAGAGGTAATCCCAATTTTTTCTTTAAACCAATGACTTCTTCTTCTCCTAAGGGGGCGCCATGGCTACTGCTGCAATCCTGCTTGGTGGGAGCACCATAACCGATATGTGTTTTGGCTATAATTAAAGTAGGTTTACCTTGAGATTCTTTCGCTTTCATTATAGCAGGTGTTAATTCTTCAATATTATGACCATCGATATTATCTATCACTTTCCATCCTAGTGCCATAAATTTATCTGCTACTGACTCGGTAAAAGTATCTTTGGTTTCTCCCGCAAGACATATTTGGTTGCTATCATAAATGGCAATTAGTTTTTCCAGGCCTAAATGACCGGCTAAGGAGGCAGCTTCTGTGGTGATTCCTTCCATCATGCAACCATCTCCTAAAAGTGTGTATGTATAGTGATTTATCACTTCATATTCTTCGGTGTTAAATCGGGAAGCCAGTATTTTTTCAGCCAATGCCATTCCTACTGCATTAGCAAACCCCTGTCCCAAAGGTCCAGTAGTCACTTCTATCCCGGGAGTTTCTCCATATTCCGGATGACCGGGTGTTCTTGAATGTAACTGTCTGAAATTTTTCAAGTCACTTAAGGAAAGTTCATAACCGGAAAGATGCAATAATGAATATAGCCAGCTTGAACCATGTCCGGCAGATAAAATAAAGCGGTCCCGATCAGCCCATTCAGGTAGTGTCGGATCATATTCTAATATATTTCCAAATAATACAGCACCTATCTCTGCACAACCCAGAGGTAATCCCGGATGTCCGGATTTTGCTTTTTCCACCATATCCACGGACAATCCTCTTATAATATTTGCGACTTTGTATAACATATTCTTTTCCCTCCTTTAAAACATAAATATTTTACAAGTATTTTTCTTTAATTACAAATAAACACAGAGACCAATCTTCCTTCTCTATTCCAAGCTAGGAAGAACCAATCCCTGTGTTTACGTTTTGATGACTAATCTATTAAAAAAATTCTGTTATAAAATAATGCCAAATCAAACTAATGAACAATTCTTAGTATCTATTGTGATATTCACTTCTTGGTTTACGTGGTCGTGCTTCATCAATTTTCAATGGACGGCCAACAAAATCGGTGTTATTTAAAGAATCTTTGGCTTTTTGTGCTTCTTCAGCGGAAGACATTTCTACAAAACCAAAGCCTTTACCTTCAATGATATTGACATTCTTAACTTCACCATAACCAGCAAACAATTCTTGTAATTCTTCATTGGTTACAGAGTATTTAAGATTCCCAACATATAATTTGCTTTCTGTCATTGAACTACCTCCTTTTTTCGTTATTATTTCTCTTAAGTCTAATAACATTTCTTCGGGAGGTAGATACAGAAAATATTCTATTAACCTCTTAATGATAACATTATTAAAACACAAGAGACTCCTCAAAAACAATCCGGTTTCAGAGGACTAAATGATTGTTTTAAGCATCTCTTTTTAGTAAAATTATCGACCAAAAACTCTCAGTCTCCTTTTATTTTACCCTTTTTTGAAGATTTGTCAAATGAATAATAAAATATTATGAATAAATCAATCTTGTTTAAAAATCTTTTCCGTTTATTGCTTTTACCATTTCGGGCAAAAAAAGACATACGTCTTCTTTTACAGTTATTTCTGCAAGATAGTCAAGATGTGTAGACATAAAATTAATGATAATCAATTTTCCGCCATTTTCCAAACAATACTGTGGTAATAAATTGACAGGAGACACCTGGAGAGATGAACCAACAACCAACAATAAATCTGCCATGCTGGAAATATCAATAGCTTCATCAAGATGTGGGAGCATTTCTCCAAAAAGAATCACATTTGGTTTAAATATGCCACCGCAATCACAGTATGGCACCCCATCCTGACTGGTATCCAGTATTTTTAATAATTTTGTCGAAGAAATAATTGATTTACATTTTGTACAGATGGCTTCATCTAAGTTTCCATGAATTTTAATCATCCTTTTTGAGCCAGCTTTTCGATGCAAATTATCAATATTCTGCGTGATGAGACACTTTGCAAAACCCATCTTTTCCAATTGGGCAATTGCAATATGTGCAGGGTTGGATGAAACGCTGGATAACATCTCAATTCGAGGTCGATAAAAATGGTAAAATCGCTTTGGATTTTCATGAAAGGCATCGATAGAAGTGACTTCATATGGATCTACTTTTTCCCATAATCCTTTTCCGGGAGTTCGAAAATCAGGAATTCCTGAACCGGTACTCACTCCTGCTCCCGTTAAAACAACCATATTTTTTGAATTTTTTATAAGTTCTGCTATTTTATTTATTTCCAAATGATTCATTGTATTTTCTATCCTATTCTATATCCCAAAGGAGCTTCTCTATCCGGTTGAAGCAGAATGACTTCTCCCTCTTCTTTCATGACTCCCAAAATTAATATTTCGGATTTAAATCCGGCTATCCTCTTGGGAGGAAAATTAACGACTGCAACAATTTGTCGATGCAACAAGTCTTTCTTAGAATATAAATTGGTTAATTGAGCAGATGAAACTTTTACACCTAATTTCCCAAAATCTACTTTTATTTTAAAAGCAGGGACTCTCGCTTCTAAAAAATCTTCTACTTCAATAATTTTTCCGACTCGCATGTCGATTTTTTGAAAATCTTCAAAATTTGCCACTATTTTGGTACCACCTTTTCGTCAATGTAGTTGGCCATTAAATATGGGAGACGATAAATCATTTTTTAAATTATTTACAATACCATATTACACTCAACACTTTAAATTATAGAATATATTTAACTAAAAAGTAAAGAAGGAATGTTAGCATGAAAGGACTGGATATTCACTTTTTTCCC
>CBFCZX010000041.1:0-12789 GCA_965602765.1 uncultured Atribacterota bacterium
CCTATTGCAATTCTCATTATCATTACTCCTTTTTCTTATTATTTATTGTTATTAATGAGTTTTCTTAATGTTATAATTAGATTTTCCTTTATTTCTTTGGCTACTTTCCGGTAGCATTCAATGTCTTTTCCAATGGGATCAATGATCTCATAGTCTCTATATTGATTATTCTGTTTTACAGGTTGACTGCTTTCTGCAAATTTCTTTAAAAGAAATATGTTATGCTTTTTTGATGGACTTAAGTTTGTTGCGAATCTTAGATGCTGATTTGTCATTACAAATATATAGTCCGCACCATCGACTAACGCCTTGGACAATAGTATTGATTTTTGTTTTGAAATATCAATATTATTTTCACGCATAACCAGGACAGCTTCTTGGGTAGGAGGCATGCCCGGAAGTGCACTTATCCCTGCTGAATACACTTTAAAATTTGAGGATTTTTTTAATTGCTTAAAAATACCTTCAGCCATAATACTGCGACAGGTATTTCCGGTGCATACAAATAGAACAGTTTTATTCATGACACTATACCAATACAAAATTCTTTAAATTTTTTGATATATCTTACATGTACGTAAAATTATTTCCTAAAAAGCAAAATAATTTATCTCTTCAAAGAACTTATTTAATTTGATTAATGATAAAAGTAAATGCTTATTTCGATAATTGGCAATAGTTTAGATGTTAATACAAAAGATTATGCTTGCAGAATGTTTTCAATATGTTAAAATTTGTGAAAGGCATTTCTCTCTTGTGTCTACTTCATTTTATCTTATATTTTAAATTTAACAATGATATAGATTACTATTTTTTGTAGGCAACAATTACTCTCTCTACACCTGAATAGTCTTTGATGATTTCAATTTTTTCGTTATAAGTCTCATTCTGTAAGAGTATTTTTTTGATTTTTTTTGCCTGCCCAATACCCATTTCCATTGCTAAAAATCCATCTTTTTTCAAATAATCACAGCTTTTTTGAATGATTTTAAAAAAATAATCCAAACCTTCTATTCCACCATCCAGAGCTATATGTGGTTCATGCTCTTTGATTTCATCAGGCAAGAACTGTATTTCATTTTTCGGTATATAAGGTGGATTGGCCACAATCCCGTCAATGCTATTTAAGGGTATCCTATCTTCAAAAATTTTGAAAAGATCTCCCGATAAAAACGCAATCTTTTCCATGCATTGATGTCTAATCGCATTCTTTTTCGCAATATCTATAGCTTTTTCTGAAATATCTGTAGCAAAAACAACCACGTTTTGAAAATAATAGGCGATAGAAACGGCAATAATGCCTGTACCTGTACCTAAATCAATAACCTTAAGACATTCTGATGAATTTTTGTTTTTTAAAAGTTCCAATACTTTTTCTACCAATATCTCCGTTTCACTCCGCGGAATAAGCACTTCTTTTTGGGTGTAAAAATTCAATCCCATAAATTCTTGCCTGTGAGTAATGTACTGGATGGGAACATGTTTTAATCTTTTATTGAGCATCTCATGTAATTGGCATACTTCTTTCCGGGTCAATTTTCTAGCATGATGTATATAAATATCACTTCTATTCATCCTTAACAAATAGCCAAACAATGCCTCTGTGTCACTTTCAAACGCCGTAAATCCGGCATGTTCTAAAATTGCCCTGGTATTTTGAAAAGCCTCACCTATAGTTTTTGAACTGCTAATAGCGTCAGTAACTATTTTAGTTTTCATAAAGTTTTTTTAAGTTCTCCGCTAAATTCGAAATTAAATTGCTTAAATTACCATTTAATACCTCTTCTAAATTGTGTAGGGTTAAATTGATTCGGTGGTCAGTTACTCTATTTTGCGGAAAATTATAAGTCCTTATTCTTTCGCTTCTATCCCCGGTTCCGACTTGAACCTTTCTTTGGGAGGATATTTCCTGGTGTTTTTCCCGTTCCATTTTGTCTAAAAGGCGGGCTCTTAATATTTTTAAGGCTTTTGCCTTATTTTTATGCTGTGATTTCTCGTCCTGGCAGGTAACGACTAGCCCCGTAGGAATATGTGTAATTCTAATTGCAGAATCGGTGGTATTCACACTTTGACCGCCTGGTCCTGTCGAGCGATATCTGTCGATTTTTAATTCATTATTATTGATTTCCATTTCAATTTCTTCCGCTTCTGGTAATATGGCAACAGTAACAGTTGAAGTGTGTATCCTTCCACTTGATTCAGTAACCGGAACACGCTGAACCCGATGTACCCCACTTTCATATTTTAAGTTCTTGTAGACCTCTTTGCCATTAATTCCAAAAATTATTTCCTTAAATCCTCCGATTTCGGTCGGATTTGAGCTCATAATATCAATTTTCCAATGATTATTTTCCGTATATCGGCTATACATTCTAAAAAGGTCTCCCACAAAAAGAGCAGCTTCATTTCCGCCTGCACCTGCCCTAATTTCTACAATGATATTTTTTTTATCTGACGGGTCCACTGGAAACATCATTTCTTCGATTTTCTTTTCGATCTCTGCTTTTTTACTTTCCAATTCGTTAATCTCATCATGAACCATATTTTTAAATTCAAGATCTTTTTCCTCTGCGAGAATTCTCATATTTCCTTCAATTTCCTTTAAAACAAATTTGAATTCCTTGTAAGCAATTACCTTTTTTGAAATATCCGCATGTTTTTTTGCATATTCTTGAAATTTTACCTGGTTTTCTATGATTTTAGGATCCGCCAAAAGCTTATTTAATTGCTCGTATTCTTTTTCTAATTCCTCTAGTTTTTTAAACATGGGCATCTACTTCTTTTTTAATTTTATTTTTAGGAAGAACGCCTGTTAAGGCATCTATGGCAACTTCAATCTGTTTTTCATCCGGTTCCTTTGTGGTTAATTTTTGAAACCATAATCCTGGCATAACCAACCACTTTACTATCGGTTTATCCATATTCTTTGCTGATAATTTTAATATTTCATAAGATATACCGGCGATCAAAGGAATGATAGCAATTCTATAGGCAATTCTTAATAATAAAGTCTGTTTGCCAAGCAATGAAAAAACCAAAATACTAATCATTAATACAATAAAAATAAAACTTGTTCCACAACGGGGATGAAGTGTGCTATATTCTTTAACCGTTTTCACATTTAATTCTTTTCCTGCTTCATAGGTATAAATGACTTTGTGTTCTGCTCCATGATATTCAAAAACTCTCCTTACGTCCGGCATTTTTGATATTAAGAATAGGTATATCAGAAAAATACTGATTCTGAGAAAACCTTCGAATATATTGTAGAGCATTACATTAGGCAGGTAGGTGTCCAGATATCTTGCAATGCTTGTTGGAAGCACAACAAATATCAGTATAAATAATCCCAAAGCCAAAAGAATGGTAAAAAACATTTCTTTATTGTTTAACCTTTCTTCCTCCCCGGTAGCTTGTTCAGCAGAATAAGTCAATGCCTTAAAACCAAGAGTTAATGATTCGATTAAATTGATGATACCTCGAAAAACGGGCAATTTTAGTAACTTGATTTTTTGAGATAGTGATTTTATATCTCCTACTTTTAAACTAATTTCTTCGTTAGGTTTTCTAACTGCAATAGCGTAATGATGTGGCGATCTCATCATAACTCCCTCAATAACAGCTTGTCCACCATAATTACATTCTGAATGATTCATTATTTTTCTTTACTCCTTTTCTGAACTCTCGACCAGGGTTTACCGCAAGACAGCTCTCCTTCGGGACATATCCCTAAAATACATGGAGGACCGGCATTTTTGAAAATATTAGGTGCAATGTCCTTGACTTCTTCTAACATTTTTTTGGCCATTTCCCTGATTTCCCATTGTGCTCTGTTACAGCATCTTAATCGGAAAATGTGCATTAATTCCCGGGCATTGGCGCTCAATATTATTTTTGTTTCGACAGCCTGCGGCAAGATATATCTGGCATCTTCGGCGGGTATGGCATTTTCTATAAATTCATGATAAATTCTGTTCAGCTCTTCTAGAGTTTCTCTATATTTTTTTTCAATTTCCTTATTTTTTTTAATTGATTTTGGCATAATATAAGGAAAGCCTTCTTTTTTTACTTTTACATATCTTTGGCTTTGTTGAGAAAAAGAAGCAAGCCTGTGTCGAACCAATTGATGGGTCGTTACCCTGGAAATTCCTTCGATTGCAAACGTGAAGGAAACATGTTCCAGTACCGAATAATGTCCCAATTTAATTATTTTTTCAACTAATTTTTTTATGGTTGCTTCTGTAAGGGTTTTACTTAAATCCCCTATATCCATTGCGGAATAACATAAGCTTGCTGATTGTGCGACTATTTTTTCCGGATTCCGGGTATAATTTATTAATCTTACCTTCATAAAATATTCTCCGTTATTTTCATTTACAGCTTAGTCTGCCTGAAAAGTTGAAATGGATTCCGAGGGAAATTATTTAAAACTTTTTTTAGCAAGAGAAAACATCATATTTAGTTTTACTTTCCCCGGATTTAAAAAGCAATGTTATTATTAATATCTTAAAATTATATTATAGCTTAAGTTTAAATATTAATTTTGATGATTTATTTTTTTATTTAATAATAACATACGTATGGTATTTTTGTATGTCATTTTCTATATTAAAAGGCCATTATACAGAAATCGTTCCTAATCTCTTGGGACCTTGTGACATTTTCTACATCTTGCTTCATAACTCTCTTTTGCTCCTACCAATATAGTAGGGTCACTGTATTTTGCCGGCACACCGTTGACTAATCTCTGGGTTCGAGAGGCAGATTTTCCACAAACCATACAGATTGCCTGAAGTTTATCAATATATTCTGCTATTGCCAGTAATTTGGGCATTGGGCCAAATGGTTCTCCTCTAAAATCCTGGTCTAACCCAGCAATGATGATTCTTTTTCCCTGGTCAGCTAATATTTGTGCAATTTTAATAATATCATCATGAAAAAATTGTACTTCATCAATGCCAACCACTTCCGTATCTTCTTTTAACATATTAGGAATATCATTTGGATTTTCAACATTAATCGCTTCAACTTTACTTCCGTTGTGTGAGTATATATATTGAATTTCATAGCGATTGTCAATGGCAGGCTTAAAAACCTGGACTTTTTTTTTGGCAATCTGTACCCGTCGTACTCGTCTTATCAATTCTTCGCTTTTTCCGCTAAACATACTTCCGCAGATAACTTCTATCCAGCCATGGTTTTTATCTTCTTTCATCCTTGCCCCTCCTATATCTAACTTAAAAGTAATATTTATAAAAAAACAGAGCTTGTAAAAGCTCTGTATGTTTTAACAATAATTTTCTGTGAAAATATTAAAAACCGATTGTTTTCTTTTATCCCATTAATTATAAACAACTCCCACAGACTCCCTCTTAACAGTCTCGTTGAAAAAGCATTAGGTTCTTTTTATTACTAAAAACTTTTCGGAAAGAGATTTTAATTAATTATCGTTGTCTTCTTCGCTGCTTAGTTTATACTTTCTATTAAATCTTTCAACTCTTCCGGCAGTGTCGACTATTTTTTGTTTTCCGGTAAAAAAGGGATGACATGCAGAACATATTTCTACCTTCATGCTCTTTTTGGTAGAGCCGGTTTCGATGCTATTTCCACAAGCGCAGCTGATAACTGCTTTTCCATATTTCGGATGTATATCTTTTTTCATACTTTTACTCTCCTGATTTTTAATAACTTAAGATTAAATCAAAGAAATTATAACACAATCTTATTTTCAGGTCAAAACAATTATTTGCATTTGCATTATAGATCTTCAAAATAATTTTCAGTAAAATGATTTTTGCTTCTTCAGGTTATAATAATTTTTTCTTAGATGTCTCTTTCTTTGATGGAGCTTAAAAATTGTAGGTTATTGCTGGTCTTTTTTAATTTGTTCAGAATAAATTTTGTTGCTCCGAGATTGGTTTGGGAAGTTAGTGCTCGTCTTAATAGCCATATTTTTTGTAAATCTTCTTTTGGTAATAATAATTCTTCCCTTCTGGTGCCTGATTTTCTAAAATCGATAGCCGGAAAAAGTCTGTTTTCTGCTAATTCTCTGTCTAATTTAAGCTCCATATTCCCTGTACCTTTAAATTCTTCAAAAATAACATCATCCATTCTGCTGCCTGTTTCCACTAAGGCAGTAGCTAAAATCGTTAGGCTACCCCCTTCTTCAATATTTCTTGCAGCTCCAAAAAACCGCTTAGGCCAATATAGTGCGCTTGAATCTAAGCCACCGGACAAGGTTTTTCCACTGGTTGGAATATTCTGGTTGTAAGCCCGGGCTAATCTGGTAATACTATCCAGCAAGACAACAACATCATTTTTCTGTTCAACCAATCGCTTTGCTCTCTCCAATACTATTTCCGCGACTTTTATATGGTTTTTTATGGGTTGGTCAAATGTAGAACTTACCACTTCTGCATTAACCGATCTTTGCATTCCCGTCACTTCTTCCGGTCTTTCATCCACCAGCAATACAATTAAAATAACTTCAGGATTATTTTCAGTAATGCCATTGGCAATTTTTTCCAGCAAGATGGTTTTTCCTGCTTTGGGAGGTGAAACAATTAAACCTCTCTGCCCTTTTCCCACCGGAGAGAATAAATCTATTAACCTGGTTGATAAACCGCCTTTTTTATTTTCCAATCTAATCATTTCTGTGGGGAAGAGGGGGGTTAAATTTTCAAAATCAATTCTTTCTTTTGCCAATTCCGGATCTTCGTGATTTACTGCCTCTATTTTCAATAATGCAAAATATCTTTCACCTTCTTTGGGGTGTCTGATTTGCCCGGAAACCAAATCTCCATTACTAAGATTAAATCTCTTTATTTGTGAAGGAGAAATATAAATATCATTTTCACTCGGTAAATAACCTGCAGTTCTTAAGAAACCAAATCCCTCATTCATTATTTCCAAGGCACCCTCAGAAAACATATATCCCTTTTTCTCTGTTTCTGCCTGTAATATTTTAAATATTAAATCAATTTTTTTAATTCGGGAAAAATTATTAAGATTGTATTCTTTGGCAATCTTACACAGGTCGCTTATTTTCTTTTCTTTTAATTCACTTAATAACAAATTATACATCCTCCCTCATGTTTCAACATGATAAGTATTTATTAAATTTTATCGTTTTAAAATAGATGGCTATAATTCTAGGAAATTCCTGGCATTACAAAACACTTTTTAATCAACGCATGTTCACAAAATGCAATCACAATCCTAGGCTTTTCAGAATAAATCGAATCTTTAAAGCAGTAATAGCAATTAGGTATTTTGTAAATGAAGTTTAAGGGGATTTTCTAAATCTTTATAATATTTTATCATTAATATTTTACTTTTACAAATATATCAATGATATTTTTGTAAATTTTATTTATTTTTTGTGTATTATTCTTAAAAATATTAAATAATGGACATTATTTAGTTTCGAGAATATTTTTTTTAAGTTCTTTCCATCACTTGTCTAATTAATTTTAAATCACTTACTTTATCCAGGTCAATCATTAATTCAGGAAAAGACACTTTTACGGCGATGGAACGAAAACCTACGATTTCACTGATTCTTTTTTCAATTTCTTTAAAAGTAAGTGTCTTAAATAAAAATTTAATAATAAATTTAAATCCTAATATTTTTACATATTTTTGAATAGCTTTTCTATTCTCAAATAGTTCATTTATCAATGATTTGTTCTGAAAAAATACTTCAGGTTTAAGCAAGGCAATATTTCCACCGCAAATCATTCCTTCCTTCATTCTAATATAAGTTCTCTCGGTTTCCGGATATTTTTTTATAATCTCCTCTTTGGTAATAATGGGATATCCGACATCAGCTTTTCTATCTACGCAAATTTTGATAAACTCGTCAATAGCAGCTGCTGTAATCAGTGGAATATCTGATGTTAAAATCAGGATACTGTTACCGGAATGAAAGTAATTTATACCATTTTCAATATTTTCTAAAATATTTTCTCCACTATTTACTATTTTATCAATTTTATTGTCGATGCTTTTTGTCAACATTTTTTCCGGACCGACAACTACAATTTTATTAATATTTTTTGAATTTTTCAATGCATCAATAATATAGTTTATGCTGGGTATGTTATTAATCGATATTAATGCCTTGTTTTCAACATTGGCACTGATTTCCAAAGGACCTTTTTTCTTTGAGCCCGCTAAAATCATTGCATTAAACATAATCCACCTTCCTTTGAAAATGATAAAAGAATAATAATTGATTAATTTATCAATCTGCGAATTAACGATTTCAAATTGATTTTGTATTTTTTCTGCTTTCTGCATTATCATTATGTCCGGCAGTTATAAAGTATTCTTCTGCGTTTTCAATCCGGAATAATATAATTTTTATTTTAAACATCTAATCAATGAACGAATTAAACAGTATTTCTGCATCTTCTCTTATTGCTAACTAGTTATTACTGCTCACTGCGTTTTATTTAACAACTATTTTTTATTGCTGCCTTAATAAATTCCCTAAATAATGGATGTGCCCGGTTAGGTCTGGATTTAAATTCAGGGTGAAATTGTACGCCAAGGTACCAGGGATGTTTTAAAATTTCAATAATTTCAATTAAATCCATTTCAGTATTTTTTCCGCTGAAAATCATTCCAGCTTCTTTAAACTGTTTTTCATACATATTGTTTACTTCATATCTGTGTCGATGTCTCTCGCTAACATCCTTTTGGTGATATGCTTCATAAGCAATAGTTCCTTTTTCTATATTGCAGGGGAATGCCCCCAATCTCATAGTACCGCCTTTCATAATAACTTTTTTTTGCTCGTGCAATAAATCAAGAACCGGAAATTTTGTTTTTATATCAAATTCCGTGCTATTCGCATTTTCCAATTTAAGAACATTACGTGCAAATTCTATGACGGCACATTGCATCCCCAGACATATTCCAAAAAATGGTAGACTTTTTTCACGGGCATATTTTGCTGTTTTTATTTTACCTTCTATGCCTCTTTTACCAAATCCACCCGGAATTAAAATACCATCGATACCTTTAAAAATGTTTTTAGGTAAATCTTTTTGAACATGATCAGAATCTATTTTTACAATTTTTACTTTACAGTTGTTTTCGATGCCTGCATGCAATAAAGATTCGTAGATGCTTATATAAGCATCTTTTAATCGAATATATTTTCCTACAACACCAATGGTTATTTCTTTTTCCGGGTAAAGTATTTTTTCCACCATCTTTTGCCAATGAATTAAATTGGATTCCTTGCATTTTAACTTAAGCAGCTTTGCAATTAAATCTCCCAGTTCCTGCTTTTCAAATACCAATGGAATTTCATAAATTGTTTTAACATTTGCTGCTTCGATAATCCCTTCTCTCTTAATATCGCAAAATAGCGCTATTTTATCCTTTACGCCTGCTGTTATCTTTGATTGGGTACGACATATGACAATATCCGGTTGGATTCCTATTCCCCTTAATACTTTAATACTATGTTGAGTAGGTTTTGATTTTAATTCTCTGGCAGCTTTTAGATAAGGTATGAAAGTAACATGAATAAATAAAGTATTTTCTTTACCAATTTCATTTCTAAATTGCCTGATAGCTTCCAGGAAAGGAAGACTTTCAATATCTCCGACCGTTCCGCCTATTTCAACGATAACAATATCAACTTTCTTGTTATCTTTCATGCTTACAGACTTAATTTTAGATTTTATCTCATCGGTAATGTGTGGAATCACCTGTACTGTAGCTCCCAAGAAATCACCACGTCTTTCCTTTGAGATAACCGAACTATAAATATTTCCGGTTGTAACACTATTTTTTTTTGATAAATTTACATCGATAAATCTTTCATAATGCCCCAAATCCAAATCCGTTTCTGCACCATCTTCGGTTACAAATACTTCACCATGCTGGAAAGGATTCATTGTCCCGGCATCAACATTCAAATACGGGTCTATCTTCTGCATAGAGATGTTCAGGCCTCTATTTTTTAACAATCTACCTATTGAAGAGGCGGAAATTCCTTTTCCCAGAGATGAAACAACTCCCCCTGTTATAAAAATATATTTCGTCATAAGTCTCCTTTACGTGTATTTATTTCATATATTTATTATGAATAAAGAACAAAAAATGATGCAATTTTTCCTTTTCCTAAAACCAAACTTATCTTCCAGTTATCATTTTCGCAACTTTATCAATTTATTGGAAAAATCAATGATGAACCAGTGCTTATAAGTACTGCATGGAATTTTGCATTTAATTCATGCGTCTTCGTGTTGAATAGGATGGTGTTATTTAAAAAGTTCTGAATATAATGAACGGCTCAAGAACATACTACCTTGAAATTTTTGAATTTGTTTCTTCTTCGATTTTTTTCACCCTTCCTGAAATTAAGAAAATACGATTGGATGATTTCCCAATAAAATGTCACTTATATTGAAATACAATAATTTTCTTTTCAGATGGAAGTGTTTCTTTATTGATGGAATATTCATTTGAGTCTAATATTTTAACATTATCTTTTCCCGCAATAAAAAAATCAACGGGATCAATTGAAAATTTAATTGCATCTGTTTTGTAGTGCATCGGAACAATAATCTTTGGTGACATTTTATCAATTATTTGATTTGCCTGATCAGCATTTATGGTGTAAAATCCTCCCACCGGTATAAATAATATATCAATATTTCCAATTTCGTTCAGCTGTTCCTCATCTAAAATATGCCCTAAGTCTCCCAGGTGGCACAAATTCAATCCATCTGCTCTAATGATAAAAATAGTATTTTTTCCCCTCTGTGCCCCAAAAACACTATCATGATAAGTAGAAATACCTCTGAATTCCATTTTGTGAGATTCCCGCTTTACCGAACCTTTAAAAACAACCGGTTTCCCTTTTATACCCCTTACGTAGTTATGGTCAAAATGTTCATGGCTTACCGTGACAATGTTTGCCCGAATTCTTGGAAGCTTATAACCCAAAGTTTCATCAAAGGGGTCTGTTACAATTACGATTCCTTTTTCATTTTCAATTAAAAATGAAGCATGACCGAACCATTTTATTCTCATTTTTTATTTCCCTGGATATTAGATTTTTTATATTTTAGCCTTTAAATAATTATTATTGCTTAAATCATTCCTATTATTGGAATTTAAATATTTCATTGATTATTTTTCCCAATCTCTCTTTTGCAAGTTCAAGAGAATAATTAAGTACAATATTGCCCATTTCGGTTTTTTGCAGAATATTCAAGGGCTCACGTGACAATACATCGACTATTTTTTCAACTTCGTATTCTTGAGATTTTTCAGGTTTTAGATATTCATCATTCTGCTGATTGATAATCTTGGTTAAAGCTTCAATATTTAGATATAATTTCTTCTGAGCACTTTCTTCTAGAACGCTCAACATAGTCTTTACAAGACTTATTAAGCCGTAAGTCACCTTTCTTTTGTCCATTAAGTGAAAAATATTGCTTTCGGTTGAATGATTTGCTGAAAAAATGGTACTCAGGTCATTTAGAGAAAAAGTTAATCGATTGTGTTCCTTAATCAAGGTATCTATCCATTTCGATTCCAATAAGGTTACTTGATGTAATTCAGAGGGCTCGGTAAGCACTTTATAGTCGAAACCGCTAGAAACAAGCACTGAAAAATCGGCTTTATTCTCTTTTTTAGCCTTTTCTAGTTCATCCCAGTATTCATAATTTTCTAATTTATTATTCTTCTCCATAGATAATTTTCCATCAATGATGACACTGTAACTCATGTAATCAGATATTGCTTTGGCTAAAATAAATGATGTTTTGTTTTTATGTATGAAAGATGTTTCAAATCCTAAAAATGTAAATATTTTTTTTATAATATTTTTTAAGTTCTCATTATTCTTACTGTCAAACAGTAATTTTTGTAATTTCTTGGTCTCGTTTAACCAATCGAAAAGACCCCAAACATCTTCCTTTTCTTCAATAAATCTTGAATTCTCTCTTAATATTTCAATGATGTAATCTGAAAATAAATTCTTTTTATTTAATTCAACATCCAGGGCTCTCTCACAAATTTCATGAAAAGGGAGAGGATGACCTGTTTCTTTTAAGATGTTATATACTTTATCTTTTATTTCTTCTTTTGGTTCTACTTGAGTTTCTTCTTCTGTTACTAAAAAATATTTCCTTTTATCATAATCTATTAGCCCAATATAAATTA
Source organism: uncultured Atribacterota bacterium (assembly GCA_965602765.1). Taxonomy (GTDB): domain Bacteria; phylum Atribacterota; class Phoenicimicrobiia; order Phoenicimicrobiales; family Phoenicimicrobiaceae; genus JAYEGH01. The sequence goes on from CBFCZX010000041.1 coordinate 12,193, forward strand.
CATCGTTTACTTTTATATCTTTTCTTTTAAACCAATTATCTAAGCCGGTGATATAATTATGCTCATTATTTACTTTTGCTTCAAATTCGTTTCCTTCTTTATCTATAAAAAATATTTCTACTTCTTTGGTCTCTCTCGGAAAGAAAGGCCGCATATAGCTGGTTAAAAACATAGTGCCGTCTTTTAGGCAATAACTGGTTACTGAATATTTTACATTGGCATCCCTGTACTTCCATTTTAATAATCCCCAGATACCTCTTTTTACGCGTACAAATCTTTTATCTCCACTCATTGATGCATTTACCGCGTAATAAGGTTCTTTTACTTTTAATGGTTTTATTTTGATCAATTCTTCACTAATTTTCCTATAATGCAAGGGTTTTTTATGCTTAATTAATATTTCATATGCAACATCCGCTACTGATTTGTGCTTCATAATACAGTCCTCCTGTACAGCTATTCAATAACCAAATAATAAGTGCGTGATTAATAGATGTATTTTCCGAAAAAAGCCTTTGTCGTTTAGTAATTTTATGAAAATATTCCATCTATTTATTATAACCAATTTATTTTACATTTTACAAATAAAATAATCCG